>DATAPS010000224.1:0-11330 GCA_036265085.1 Acetobacteraceae bacterium
CCTGTCAACAACCGACCCAACGCTATTGCCATCTACGGTTTCACTATCCATCGTTCACCAATTTCTCCAAATGGTGATACAAGTTACAAGCGACCGAACCCATGGGGTAGCAACCCACCTGAATTAGAGCATGCCCAGGCCGCAACTTCATGGCGACATGCTCTCACACAATCGCGCTTTCACGACTTACCGACCGACGAAGTTAGGGCAATCGCGAGAACCTAGGACAATCACGAAGACGAGGAAACCGTGCGAACGGTGGGTTTAATAGAGTCCGGGGATCAAGCGGAAAGTCCCGGCGCGGTACGCATCATATTCGGCGCCGAATTCTGTCCACAGCAGCGCTTCTTCCGAGCGGATACGCGCGAGGAGCGGCGGTATCAGGAGCAGCGTGAGCAACACGCCCACGACCGAACGAAAGGCCAACGCCCACCCCAGTGCGTTGACAAGCAGCCCGAGATAGCTGGGGTGGCGGATGATGCTGTACACGCCGCCGGTGACGAGCCTGTGCCCGGGTTGGATGGCCACCAGCCCGCTGAACCGGTCGCCGAGCACGACGACCGGCCAGAGCCGCAGCGCTCCACCCAGGGCGAACAGAGCCACGCCGAACCATCGGATCGCATCGCCGTCGACGATCCAGAACGAATGGCGGTCCGTGTAAGCCGGGATATAGGCGCTCAGAAGCCCGATTAGCACCAACGGCATGAGCACCCAGCGATTGCCGCGGTCCTCGCGCACGCCTGGGCTCAGGCTTCCGCCGGCGAAGTAGGCCGCGACAGACATCACGACCAGCACGACGGCGAGCGCGATTAGAGCCGGATGCGAGAGGAAGGCTGCGAACCCGCCCCCACCGAGGACGGCGAGGCCGAGATAAGCCGCCGTTCCGAAAAAGACGAGCACGACTTTGGCAGCTCGCGTCAACATCCTCGGGTGTTCCTGATGATCGGGCTTTCCACAGGCACGACGGCGACGGGCACGCCGTCCTCGGTGTCGTGCGGCGTCGATTACCCGACCGGCTTCGATACCACCTGCGCGACAATGCGTCCGCCCGGCACATCCTGTCCCAGCGACTCCATCGCCGCCGTCGACCCGCGGGCTGGCGCCGGGTCAGTTTTGTCCCCGCAGAACACGGATCTCGGGCTCGAGCCCTACCTGACCATCGCCGAGCCGGGCTCGCTGGGGTGCGTGGCAGCGGGGATGGGCGCGCTTGCGGCGGCATGCGGGCGACAGCGACGGCGGCTGCGCCCATAGGGGGTTACGCCTTCCGCTCCCACCCTCGTCCGGTCTGCTGCCAATAGGTGAGCGCGTGCCCCGCCGCCTTCGCCGCGGTCCAGCGCCGACGCGCCGCCGCAACGGCCTCCTCATCGCGACCGTCGAACAGGTCGAATGCGCGGGCGAACCGATCGAGCCGGATGCTCTCGGCACCGTCGAGCAGGAACAGGAACCGGGCTCCGTTCGGCGCCGCGTCGTCGGTGGCGAGCCAGATCGGCTGGAGGTCGGCGTTCCCGTCCGCCGCCGTCCCATGCGGCAGCCAGTCCGGGTCGGGGCAGAGCCACAGCGCCGCATCGAGCGCCGCGACCCGCTCGGGCCCCCCGCACACGACCACCGCACGCTCGCCTGCCGCCAGCGTCCGTCCGAGCAACTGAGGGAGCGCCTGGTCCGCCCCGGTTCGCGTCAGATGATAGAAGCCGATCTCTGCCAACGGCGATCTAACCTCGCACATCACATGTGTGGTCGAGACCGCGCAACCGCACGTGTCTGACCTCAGCCCCGGCGCAATCTGCGTCTCACGACCGCCAGTCCGGCGAGACCTGCGCCGAACAGCAGCAGGGAAGCGGGCTCGGGCACCAGTGATTCGAAGCCGATCGTGTTGCCGTTCGGATCGAGGTAGAACCCGACGACTTTACCGGCATCGTTGATGCCGTTGGCGGTTGTCGCCGTCGATCCGGGCGGATCGATTGTCCCGAACGCGCCGCCGATGTCGACGAAGCCGTGCATGACACCGCCACTGAGATAGTCGCCCACTATCCATCCTTGGTCGTCGATGCCGAGCGCCTGCGTCGACGTCGATCCCGGGTACTGAAACGAAGTGATGATGCCAGCAGAATCGGAGAATGCCGAAAAATCGCCCGCTGCGTCGTTCTGGTAAAAGCCGACGACCGTCCCCGCATCGTTTACGCCCGTCGCTTGGCTGTTGAAGTTGGCCGGGAGCAGGGCGTTGATGCTCGTAAAGGTCTGGGTGGCGACCGAGTAGGTGTAGGCCTGCTGGCCTGTCATGCCGGCCGGATCGCCGAAGGACGCGTATCCGGCTGCCGTCGTGCCGGCGTGATTGATCCCGAGCAACTGATTGAACACGCTGCCGGGCTGATCGACCGTGGTGAATGCCCCGCCGACGTTGAGAAATCCGTTCGTCGTGTTCGCCGGCGGTGGCATTGCGGTCGTGAGCACGTAAAATCCGGCGGTCGCACCACTACCGCCAATCCCGATCACTTGGGTCCCGCCTGCGGCGCCGGGGAAATTCTCACGCGAGAAACTGCCGGGCGCGAACGGCGGCACCGTCCGGAATCCGTTAAAGATGGCAGGGTTGCCGTAGCCGACGACGGTGCCGGCGTTGTTGACCCCGAGCGCCTGCGTGAAAGTCGGATTGAGCGGGTCGATGATGTTTGTGAAAGTCAACGCGGCACGCGCGCCGCTGGCACTAAACCAGAGAACAGTAATAATTCCGAGGGCGATCCTAGTGCGTCTCATGAAGTTTTCCGCCGCGCCAGCGAGTCTTTCGTTCCGATGACTCCGCGATTGCGTGTGAGCCCACCCCCAACCTTACAGTTTCTTCACTATGCCGAAAGATTCGCCGAAACAGAAGCGCGGCGAGATCAACTCGCGAAAGCGTGACACTCCAGGGTGGGAGAACTTTCCTCGGCCCGGGCAGCGATCATGCATCGCGCCGATGAGCGCGTCCGGCGAATCCTCCGAGAAAACCCATCGAGGCGCCCCTACCCCGCGTGCGCGCCTTCAAAAAACTCCGCGATCATCCGGTCGAGCAGCCGCACCCCGAATGCCGTCGCGCCTTTCGGCGTCACCGCGGAATCCTTCGTCGCCCACGCCATCCCGGCAATGTCGAGGTGTGCCCAGACCTTCTTGTTGACGAAGCGCTGGATGAACTGCGCGGCGCTGATCGCGCCCGCCGGACGCCCGCCGACGTTCTTCATATCGGCGATGTCCGACTTGATCAGCTTGTCGTAGGCGTCGCCGAGCGGCAGCCGCCAGACCTTCTCGCCGGTCTTCTCGCCAGCCGCGAACAGCTTGCCGGAAAGGTCGTCGTCGTTGCTGAAGAAGCCCGCATATTCGTGTCCGAGGCTGATGATCATCGCGCCGGTCAGGGTCGCCAGATCGATCATGAAGCGCGGCTGGTATTTTTCCTGGCAGTACCAGAGCACGTCGGCCAGCACGAGCCGCCCCTCGGCGTCGGTGTTGATCACTTCCACGGTCTGCCCGGAATAGGTCTTCACCACGTCGCCGGGCCGCTGCGCGTTGCCCCCCGGCATGTTCTCGACCAGCCCGACCAGCCCGACAGCGTCCACGGCCGCCTTGCGTGACGCGAGCGCGGCCATCAGCCCGACCACGGCCCCGGCGCCGGCCATGTCCCACTTCATGTCCTCCATGCCGCCAGCGGGTTTGATGCTGATGCCGCCGGTGTCGAACGTGACGCCCTTGCCGATGAAGGCGAGCGGCGCCGCGCGGTCTTTCTTGTCGCCCCCCGCACCACGCCACTCCATCACCACCGTGCGCGGCTCGTTCTCGCTGCCCTGAGCGACGCCCAGCAACGCACCGAAGCCGAGCTTCTTCATGTCGCCGCGATCGAGCACGGTCACCTTCAGACCGAGCTTCTCGAGTTCCTCGATCCGTCCGGCGAAGGTCACCGGGTCGAGGACGTTCGGCGGCTCGCTCACCAGGTCGCGCGCCACGAACACACCCTCCGCCAGCCCGCGCAGCGGCTTCCACGCGGCGCGCGCGGCGTCCACGTCGGAAACCAGCACCGTGAGCTTCGCGAGCTTCGGCTTCTCCTCAGCCTTCTCCTGCGTGCGGTACTTGTCGAACCGGTAGCTGCGCATCACCGCGCCGAGCGCGACCGACGCGGCGAGCGCCGGCGGCAGTCCGGCCGCCGCGATCGTCGCGTGATCGTCCTTGCCGAGCGCCGTGACGGCGTGGCCGCCTGCCTCCTCGGCGGTGCGCGGGGAGAGTTCCGCGAGCTTGCCGATGCCGATCACGACCACGCGCGACAGCCCGCCGGCCGGAGCGAGGATCGTGCAGGTCTGGCCGGATTTCGGCTTGAACTCGGCCGCCGCGAGCGCGCGCGCGATCGCGCCACCGGTCGCCGCGTCCGCCGCCTCGGCGATCTCGCCGGGGCCGCCTTCCTCCGTCGCGAGCAGCACGAGCGCGCCGGTCGTCGGGAGCGCGGATTTGGCAAACGTGATGTCGAGCATGAAGCGGCTGTCCTGTCGCAAGCTGAGCCGCAAACTCTAACAGGGGCGGACGGGTTGGCCAGGGGCAGCCGAGCCGGGTATCACCCCGGCATGGACGATGAAGCCCTGCTTACGCTCGCCGCCGCTCTTGTCGCCCGTGCCGGCGAGACGATCCTCGCCGTGCGCGCGCGGGGGTTCGCAACGACGCGCAAGGAGGACAAGTCGCTCGTGACCGAGGCGGACCATGCCGCCGAGGCGCTGATCGTCGCCGCCCTGCGCGCGGCGGCACCTGAGATTCCGGTGGTCGCGGAAGAGGCAATGGCGGCGGGCCATGATCCGGGGCGCCCCACCGAATACTGGCTGGTCGATCCGCTCGACGGCACGCGCGAGTTCTCCCAGGGCGGCGACGATTTCGCCGTCAATATCGGCTTGGTGCGCGGCGCCCGCCCGGTGCTCGGGGCGATCGGCGCGCCGGCACAGGCGAATGTCTGGGCGGGGATCGTCGGGCGGGGCGCGTGGAAGCGCCACGACGGCGGTGCGCGGGTGCCGATCCGGGTACGCCCCGCGCCGGCCGAGGGCCTGACGGTCATGGCGTCGCGTCACTCCGCGAATGACGCACTGCTGCGGCCGTTTCTCGCCCGCTACAAGGTCGCGAAACTCACGACTATCGGCTCGGCGCTGAAATTCTGCTGGCTCGCCGAGGGTCACGCCGACCTCTACCCGCGCTTCGGGCGCACGATGGAGTGGGACACCGCCGCGCCTCAGGCGGTGTTGGAGGCGGCGGGGGGCGCCGTGCGCACCTTCGAGCCGGACGCGCCGCTCGGCTACGGCAAGCCCGGCTGGGAGAACCCGCATTTCTACTGCACCGGCGCCGGCTGAGACCGACCGTCTGGCGCCCGACGCAGCCGGGATCGCAGGCGCCGCCGCCCTGCTTCGCGCGGGAGACCTCGTCGCGTTCGGGACCGAGACAGTCTACGGCCTCGGCGCGGACGCGACGAATGGGAAGGCGGTGGCGCGGATCTTCGCTGCGAAGGGAAGGCCGCACTTCAACCCGCTGATCTGCCACTATCCCGACGCCGATGCTGCGTTCGCGCATGTCGACCCTTCGGCGCTCGCCCGCACGCTCGCCTCCGCGTTCTGGCCGGGACCGCTGACCCTCGTGCTGCCGCGGCGGGTGACCTGTCCGGTGGCGTTGCTGGCAGGAGCCGGACTGGAGACGCTGGCGGTGCGGGTGCCCATGCACACGGATGCCCTGGTGCTGCTGCGTGCCGCCGGCGTGCCGGTGGCCGCCCCCTCCGCCAACCGCTCCGGGCAGGTGAGCCCGACGACCGCCGATCACGTGCTCGCGGGACTGCGCGGCCGGATCGCGGCGGTGCTCGACAGCGGGCCTTGCGCGGTCGGGATCGAGTCGACAGTGCTCGACCTGACCGGCGCGCGCCCGTTCCTACTCCGCCCTGGCGGCGTCACGCTCGAGGCGATCGAGGCCGCAATCGGGCCGGTGCAGACCGGAATATCGCCCGCCGCAGCGGCAGCATCGCGCACACTCCGGTCGCCGGGACTGCTGGTCTCCCATTACGCGCCCGACCTGCCGGTGCGGCTCGCGGCGGCGTCGGTGGCCGCCGATGAGGCGCTGCTCGCCTTTGGCCCGCCGCTTCCCGGCGCGAGGGTCATCTATCAGCTCAGCGCGTCGGGGGATCTGACGGAGGCGGCGGCGCGGCTGTTCGAGGGTCTCCGGCGGCTCGACGCCGACGGGCGCGCGGCGGGGCTCGTGCGCATCGCGGCGATGCCGGTGCCGGAGGCGGGCTTGGGCCGCGCGATCAACGACCGGCTGCAGCGGGCCGCGGCGCCGCGGGGATGAACGGTTTGCTCCGGGGGAGCCCGGCTTGTATGGTCCGCCGCCCCGAGAGGGCCAAGAGGACCAGCGTTGCCTGACATTTTCGACGAGGTCGAATCCGACCTCCGCGCCGAACGGACGCGGCGCTTCTTCACGCGCTACGCCGGCGCCCTGATCGCCCTGCTCGTGCTGATCGTGGCAGCGGCCGGCGGGTTCGAGGCGTGGAAATATTACCGCCAACGCGACCTCCTCCGCGTCTCCAATGCCTACCTCGCCGCCCAGCGGCTCGCCGACGCGACGTCGCCGGACCGTCCGGCCGCAATCGCCGCATTCGCCAAGGTCGCAGGCGAGGGCAGCGCCGGATACCGAACGCTCTCCCTGCTGCGTGAAGCCGCGCTCAAAGCAGACGCGGGCGACCTCGCCGGCGCTTCGACGCTATGGGACGAGGTGGCGGGCGACGGCAGTTCGGCGCCGCTGTTGCGGGATCTGGCGAGCCTGCTGTGGGTCATGCACCACATCGACTCGCCGGAATCCGGGCAGATCGAGTCCCGGTTGCAGCCGCTGCTTGCCCCGGAGAATGCGTGGCACGCATTGGCCCAGGAGATGGCCGCGGTGCTCGATATCAAACAGGGCAAGACCGACGCCGCACGCACTGCGCTGAAGCAGCTAGCCCAGGACGTCACCGCGCCGGCGGGCGTGCGGGGACGGGCGAACGGATTGCTGCAGCAGCTCGGCGGGTAGATGGTTATGCCTCATAACGATCCTGCCCGGCTCGGCCGCCGCGCGGCGCTGCTTCTCCCGATGGTCGCGGCTCTGTCCGGCTGCGACTGGTTCGACGACATATTCTCCGACAAGAAGCCGCCGCTCCCTGGCAAGCGCGTCGCGGTGTTGACCGGTTCGAACGGGCTGACGGTTGATCCGGCCTACAAGCCGCAGATCAGCCTCCCCGCGCCGTTCGCGAACCCCGATTGGCCCCAACCGGGCGGAACGGCGACGCACGAGATGGGCCACCTCGCGCTCCCCGACGTTGTGCAGCAGGCATGGCGCAGCAGCATCGGCAGCGGCGGCGGGTACCGGCGCAAGATCATGGCGCAGCCGGTGATCTCGGGCGGCCGCGTGTTCACAATGGACAGCGCCGGCAACGTCTCCGCCTTCGACGTGGCGAACGGCGGCCGCATCTGGGATCTCGACACGCAGGCCGACGACGACCGCAGCGGCAATCTCGGCGGCGGCGTCTCAGTCAACGGCGACACGCTGTTCGCATCGACCGGCCGGGGCGAACTGCTCGCGGTGCAGGCCGCGAATGGAGAGGTCAAATGGCGCAAGCCGCTCGGCACCGCCGCCCGCGCGGCGCCGACGCTCGCCGAGGGACGCGCCTTCGTGCCGACGCTGGACGACCAGCTGCTGTGCTTCGCGCAGGACGACGGCCGCCGCGTCTGGGCCTATCAGGCGTCCAACGCCACGACCTCGGTGCTCGGCCTCCCGTCCCCGGCCTACGCGGCTGGGCTGGTGATCGCCGGCTTCGGCACCGGCGACATGGTGGCGCTGCGCGCGGATTCCGGCGTCGTCGCCTGGAGCGACACGCTCGCCGGCAAGACCGGCGGGGCGGGAACGCTTTCCGACCTGACGACGATCCGCGGGCTGCCGGTGATCGTGGGCGACCAAGTGTACGGCACCAGCATCGGCGGGCTCACGCTGGACAATGACGTCCGCTCGGGCCGGCGGCTATGGGATCGCGCCGTCGGATCGTACGAGACGCCCTGCGTCGCGGGCGACTGGCTCTTCATGGTCAGCACCGACCAGCAGCTCGCAGCACTCTCCCGCAGCGATGGACAGGTGGCGTGGGTCACCGACCTGCCGCGCTGGGAGAACGAGAAGAAGCAGCGCAACTCGATCGTCTGGCGCGGGCCGGTGCTGGCGGGAGATCGCCTCATTCTCGCCGGAACGAACGCGCAGGCCATCTCCGTCAGCCCCTATACCGGCAAGATCCTCGGCACCCAGGATCTGTCGGACAAGGCTTCCGTGCCCCCGATCGTCGCCGGGAATACCGTTTACCTCGTGACGGACGCCGGCACTCTTATCGCGCTGCGCTGAGCTGGCGATGCGCCCGACCGTGGTCATCGCCGGGCGGCCGAACGTCGGCAAGTCGACGCTGTTCAACCGCCTCGCCGGCCGCCGGCACGCGCTCGTCTCCGACACGCCGGGCGTCACGCGCGATCGCAAGGAGGCGGAAGCGCAGCTGCGCGGCAAGCAAGTGCGGCTGATCGATACCGCGGGGCTTGAGGAATCGGCGCCGGAGACGATTTTTGGGCGGATGCGCGCCTCCTCGGAGGCGGCGGTCGCGCAGGCCGACCTCGTGGTGTTCGTGGTGGATGCGCGCGCCGGGATCACCCCCGCCGACGCGCATTTCGCGGCCTGGCTGCGGCGGCAGAACCGGCCGGTCTTGGTCGTCGCCAACAAGGCCGAAGGCCGGTCGGGTGGGGCGGCGGCGATGGAGGCGTATTCGCTCGGTCTCGGCGATCCGGTCGCGGTCTCGGCCGAACACGGCGAGGGACTCGCCGACCTGATGAGCGAAATCGCCGACCGGCTACCGCACGAGAACACGGCTGACGACGAAGAAGCCAAGCCGCTGCGGCTGGCGATCATCGGCCGGCCGAATGCGGGCAAGTCGACGCTGCTCAACCGGTTGCTCGGAGAGGAGCGGATGATTACCGGGCCCGAGCCGGGGCTGACGCGCGATGCGGTCGCGGTGCGGTTCCATGACGCCGAGGGCGAGATCGACCTGGTGGACACCGCGGGGATGCGGCGGCGCGCGCGCATCGAGCAGCCGCTCGAGAAGATGTCGGTCAGCGCGAGCATCGAGGCGCTGAAGATGGCCGAGGTCGTTGTGCTCTGCATCGACGCGACAGAGGGGCTGAACGATCAGGACCTGACGCTGGCTCGCCTGATCGAACGCGAGGGCCGCGCGATGGTGCTGGCGGTCAACAAGTGGGATGCGGTGGCCGACCGCGAGGCGACGCGGCAGGCGATCTCCGACCGGATCGAAACCAGTTTGGCGCAGGTCAAGGGCGTGCCGGTGGTGACGTTCTCGGCGCTGACCGGGCGCGGCGTCGAACGCCTTCTGCCGGCGGTGCGGGCTGCGCACGCGGTGTGGAACCTCCGCGTCGCGACAGGCGAGCTGAATCGCTGGTTCGAGCACGCGCTGGAGCGGCATGCGCCTCCGCTGGTGGACGGACGCCGACTGAAGCTGCGCTACGTGACGCAGCCGAAGGCGCGGCCGCCGACCTTCGTCGTGTTCGGGACGCGTGCGGAACGGACGCCCGAGGATTACCAGCGGTATCTCGTGAACAGTCTTCGCGAGACATTCAAGATGCCGGGTACGCCGATACGGATGCAGTTCCGCGGAACGACGAACCCGTATGCGGAGGGGGCGTAGAGACGCCCCGGCGCCTATGCCGTGGCAGATGCCAGGATGCCGTCGCGCCAGAAGCGAAGACGGTAGTCGTGCGTGAAGTGGACGCGACGGTACGTTCGCCGAGCGGGTATTGAACCGATGAGCCGAACTTGAAAGCCGCCGCCAGTCCACCGGCGAGCGCAGTCGATTGCCGCGGCGTTCCTATCACGCCGCCCATGGCCAGAGCAATGGATCCGTATCAGGAACTACCGCCGCCGAAGCCAGTCATCGAAATAGCTATGAGGCCCCTCCCCTGTAACGTGGACTTGACCAGACTGAAATCGGAGTTGAAGGTGATTTGCTCCTCCCTCCGGATAGGGAAACGCTACTTGGATGAATTGCTGGCTGGAGGCTTCGCCCCGTCGTTCCCCCCAGTCGCAGTCAGTTGGCGTGCATCGTGCCCAGACGTGCACGTATACGGAAGGCCGGGCTCCCGGTGAACCAGTATCAGAGCAACCGCTACTGAAACGTATCGCCATTCTGGTAATACTATTGGTATTTGAATCTCTGTTTAACCAGTTTCCCTGCATCGGAGGCGCTGCGCACTGCGCTCGGGCATCTCTGGGTGCGGAAACTACGCCAAGAAACACGCCGGCAACGGCGCTCATGGCGATTGTGTTTGTTCTTGCAAGCATTGCGTTCACCCTCCCCATACACCTGATTCGACTTTAATCCACCCCTCCGGTCTCAACGGCTGCAACTTTCGTTGTACGGCTACCGTCTTCAGTGGCGCAGCGTATAGTCTGCCACCGCCGACCAATCCTTCTCCCCCATGCCCGCCGCCACAGCCTCGATCATGCGAGCCCGCACCGCATCCAGCTGCGGGAGTCGTTTCCCCGCCTGCTCCGCAGCGGCGGCGGCCAAGCCGAGATCCTTCAGACCCAACTGCATCCGGAAGCCCGGCTCGAAATCGCCCTTCGCGATTTTTGCGCTGTAGGTCTCATACGCCGCAGCCCCGAACAGCGTATGCAGCATGAGATCGAAGAATGGTTCCGGCCTCAGCCCGTTGCTGCCGGTCAGGACGACCGCTTCGGCCATGGCTTCGATCGCCATCGCGATCATCATGTTGCCGGCGATCTTCGCGGCGTTCGCCTGTTTCGGATCCTCACCAAGGACCCATGTCCTGCGCCCGACGAGGTCGAGCAGAGGAAGTACTTTCGCGACCGCGTCCTTCGCACCTGCCGCCATGATGCTGAGCTGTCCCGCTTCCGCGACATCCGGCCGGCCGAAGACCGGGGCCGAGACATAGCCGAGACCGGCCTCTTCATGCCTCGCGCGGAGCTCTTCGGCGAACGCGATCGAGATCGTCGACGCCACGACGTGAACGACGCCAGGACGCGTCTCGCGCAGGACGTTCGATGAGAGCACAACGGAGCGGATCGCGGCGTCGTCGGATAGCATCGTGAACACGACCTCCGCCTGAAACGCGTCCTTCGGCGAGGCGATCATCGTGACGCCGTCGATCGCGTTCGCCGCATTGGGCGACCGATTCCACGCGCGTACGCGATGTCCGCCCTTCACGATGTTGCGCGCCATCGCACGGCCCATCCTGCCAAGCCCGATGAACCCGACGTCCATT
>DATAPS010000225.1:0-5985 GCA_036265085.1 Acetobacteraceae bacterium
CTGAACTCGGTGGCCTCCTGCATCAGCGCGTCGTAGTCGGGGTTGCAGTAATGGCCCCAGTTGGTAAAGCCGTTGCAGGTCAGCCAGACCGAGGCGTTGCCGTCCGGATCGACACGGCCGGACCAGATCAGCATCGCCGCCTGGGAATCGCCGGCACGGATGGCGGCGCCGTTCGCAGCGGCATCCTGGGCCACGATCTTGAGGTCGAAGCCGGCGTCCTTGACCATCGCCTGGATGATCTGCGCGACCTGGCCGTCGAGCGGATCGGTGCCGATCCGCAGCGTGACCGGCAGGCGGTCAACGCCGGCCGCCTGCATGAGCTTGCGCGCACCGGGAATGTCCCGCGGCTCGACCGGATGATCGGGGTCGAAATAGGTGCTGCCGGGCCGCTCCATCTGATTGGAGGGGATGTACTGTCCGTCGAACGCCACTTGGTTCAGGGCGTCCCGGTCGATCGCGAGCGAGAAGGCGCGGCGCACGCGCGGATCGCGGCCGAGCGGGGTGTCGGCCGCCTTGCCGTTGGCGACGTTGAACTCGATCGGCGTGAAGCCGAGCGACGGTACCTTGGCGATGCGCGTCCGCGGGTCACCGTTGACCGCCGCGACGTCGGTCGGGCCGATATGCTGGGAGATGTCGAGCGCGCCGGCCAGCAAGTTGGTTTTGCGGATGGTCACGTCGGTCACCGTGCGGAACACGATGCCGGGCATCTTGATCGCCGCGGCGTTCCAGTAGCCGGGCCAGCGTTCGAGCGTGATGTGGTCCTGGGCGACGCGTTCCTTGAAGCGGAACGGGCCGGCGCAGACAGGGTGGTTGCCGATCTCCTCGGTGGGTTGATCGAGGATCTTCGGCGAATAGGGGGTGCCGGGGCGGTTGGCGATGACGGCGACGAGCGGCGCGTAGGGGCGCGAGAGGCGGATGCGGATGGTGTGAGGGTCCACCACCTCGGTCCCGGAGATCGCCGACATCTCTGCTTTTCGGATGGAATACGGCGCCGTCATGTAGCGGGCGAAGTTCGCCGCGATGGAGGCGGCGTCGAGCGGCGTGCCGTCCTGGTAGGAGACGCCTTCGCGCAGATGCACGGTGAGCGACAGGTTATCGGGCGCCCAATCCCAGGAGGTCGCCAACTCGGGAACGAATTTCAGGTCGGGCGTGAGATCGACGAGGCTGTCGCACATCGTCGTCGTGACGACGCGATTCGTATAGCTGCCGTCGGTCGCCGGATCGAGCGACTGCGGATCGAACTCGAGTGCGGCGCGCAACATCTGATCCGGGGCAGCATGCGCGGACGGGCCGGGACCCGCGAATGCCGCGACGAGCGCGAACGCCAGCAAACCCTTGATCCGCATCGGCCACCCCCACGTGCAGTGCTGCTTCCCCGGGGCAATCAGACCGTCATACGGTCGTGAACGCAAGCAATCCGGCGGTTGACGCTCCTGGCGCCGCGGCTAGGGTTCGCGCCGGGCCGTTGCAGCTCCGAGCGGGCGTGGCGAAACTGGTAGACGCATCGGACTTAAAATCCGATTCTGGGAAACCAGAGTGTCGGTTCGATTCCGACCGTCCGCACCAAGCGAAGCAGCACGCGTCCGGCTCGGCTAAGCGCGTAGCAAGTCCTGGCTTCCGTCCTCGGCTGCATTGGTGCATACGCAACCCGACTTCGTGCGCTGCGGGCGCACCCGACCCGAGGATTTCGCACCCGTGACTTCCCACACACCCTATCTGAAGCGGCTCGAAGACGAGAGCCTGCACATCATTCGCGAGGTCGCCGCGGAATGTCGCGCGCCCGTATTCCTCTACTCGATCGGCAAGGACTCCACCGTTCTGCTCCGTCTGATGCAGAAGGCGTTTCACCCGGGGCCGCTGCCGTTTCCGATGCTGCACATCGATACGAAATGGAAATTTCGGGAGATGATCGCGCATCGTGACGAGACCGTGCGCAGGCTCGGCTACGAGCTGATCGTCCACACCAACGAAAAGGCGTATGCCGACGGCATCAACCCGTTCGACCATGGCGCCTACTACACGCTCGCGATGAAGACCGAGCCGCTAAAGGAAGCGCTGACCAAGTACGGGTTCGACGCGGCGTTCGGCGGCGCCCGTCGCGACGAGGAAAAGTCGCGTGCGAAGGAACGCATCTTCAGCGTGCGTGACGCTTCGCACGGCTGGGATCCGAAGAACCAGCGGCCGGAGTTCTGGCATCTCTACAACGCGCGTGTCAGCCGTGGCGAGTCGCTGCGGGTGTTTCCGTTGTCGAACTGGACCGAGGCGGACATCTGGCAATACATCATGCGCGAAGAGCTCCCGATCGTGCCGCTGTATTTCGCCAAGGAGCGGCCAGTGGTGGAGCGCGACGGCCAGCCGATCGTCGTCGACGACGAGAGGATGCGGCTGAAACCGGGCGAAACGCCGGTGATGCGCAAGGTCCGATTCCGCTCGCTGGGCTGCTATCCGCTGACCGCGGCGGTTCTGTCGGATGCGGAAACCCTCCCCCAGATCGTCGCCGAGACACTCGGCGCGCGAACCTCCGAGCGCGGCGGCCGCCTGATCGACAAGGACGAGAACGACAGCATGGAGCGTAAGAAGCGCGAGGGGTATTTCTGATGGACGTCGTGGTGAGCGCGGCTCCGGCGGCCGAGACGCTGTTCGGTGCCCAACAAGGCGGCCTGCTTCGCCTCATGACCTGCGGCAGTGTCGACGACGGCAAGTCGACGCTGATCGGCCGCCTGCTCCACGAGGCGCAGCAGATCCAGGACGACCAACTCGCCGCACTCGCGCGTGACAGCCGCCGGCATGGGACGACCGGCGAGGAGATCGATTTCGCGCTGCTGATGGACGGTCTGGAAGCCGAGCGCGAGCAGGGCATCACGATCGACGTCGCCTATCGGTTCGCGACCACCGCGAAACGCCGCTTCATCATCGCCGATGCGCCGGGGCACGAGCAGTACACGCGCAACATGGCGACGGCCGCGTCGAACTCGGAGTTGGCGATCGTGCTGGTCGACGCGCGCAAGGGCGTGCTCACGCAAACGCGCCGGCACAGCTTCATCGCCTCGCTGGTGGGCGTGCGTCATATCGTGCTTGCCGTGAACAAGATGGATCTGGTCGATTTCGACCACGGCATATTCCAGGGCATCGCGCGGGATTACGCCGAGGCGGTGGCGACCGCCGGTTTCAAGAGTGTCGCGGCGATCCCGATATCGGCGCGCTACGGCGACAACGTCGTCGGCCGCAGCAGGCGAATGTCCTGGTACACCGGCCCGACGCTGCTCGATTATCTCGAATCGGTCGAAGTTGAGGATGAGCGCCGTCAGGGCATGTTTCGGATGCCGGTTCAGTGGGTGAACCGTCCCAACGGGTCTTTCCGAGGCTATTGCGGCACGATCGCGAGCGGCGTGGTGCGGGTCGGACATACACTCGCGGTGTCCGGCTCGAAAATGACGGGGACGCTCGCGCGCATCGTCACGCTGGACGGCGACCGGGCGGAAGCGGGTGCCGGCGACGCGGTGACTCTGGTGTTGTCGGAGGAGCGGGACATCTCCCGCGGCGACGTGCTGTCGCATATGGCCGACCCGGTCCCGACGTCCGATCAGTTCTCGGCCCATCTGATCTGGCTGTCGGATGTACCGCTGATGCCGGGACGGGCGTATCTGATTAAGCTCGGGACGCGCACGGTGAGCGGGAGCGTGACCCGCATCCGCCATCGTATTGACGTGAACACGCGGGAGAAGCTGAGTGCGGACACACTCGGCCTGAACGACGTGGCGAAGGTGCAGCTCTCGCTGGACAGGCCGGTCGCGTTCCAGCCTTACGCTGAAAGCCGCGACCTCGGCGGGCTCATCATCATCGACCGCCAGACCAATGCCACGGCCGGCGTCGGGATGATCGAGTTCGCGCTGACGCGGGCCGCGAACATCACGTGGCACGCCCTCGATGTCGATCGGATGGCCCGTGCTCAGCTGAAAGGGCAGTCGCCGGCGGTGGTGTGGTTCACCGGCCTGTCCGGCTCGGGCAAATCGACGATCGCCAATCTCGTCGAGAAAAAGTTGCACGGGATGGGACGGCACACGTACATGCTGGACGGCGATAACGTCCGGCATGGGCTGAACCGCGATCTGGGCTTCACCGAGGCCGACCGGGTCGAGAACATCCGGCGCGTGAGCGAAGTGTCGGCGTTGTTCGCCGATGCCGGCCTGATCGTGCTCGTGTCCTTCATCTCGCCTTATGCCGCCGAGCGCGAGGCGGCACGCCAGAGGCTTCAGGCCGGCGAGTTCGTCGAAGTGTTCGTCGACACGCCAGTCGATGAATGCCGGCGGCGCGATCCGAAGGGCCTCTACACGAAGGCCGACCAGGGCCTGATCCGCAATTTCACCGGCGTCAGCGCACCCTACGAGCCGCCATCCGCGCCGGAGGTGCATCTCAAAACGATCGAGGCGGCGCCGGAGGAACTGGCCGATCAGGTCATCGAGGCGTTGGCTCGACGCGGCATGCTCGGCTGAGTCGCGGCCATCTCGGGCGATTCGTTCTAGCGCACGATGACGTTGCGGAACTGCCAGGGATCGGACGGGTCGAAATTATCGGGGAACAGTGCGGTGTCGCGGCCGGACAGGGGAGTCCACTCGGTGTAGGCGCCGACGAGATCGCCGAGATATGGCTCCATGAGGCCGAGGACCCGCTCGTGATCGAGCTCATCGGCTTCGACGACCCCGCGGCGCGGGTTCTCGATCGCCCAAACCATGCCGGCCATCACCGCGGCCGTGACCTGCAGCCCAGTGGCGTTCTGGAACGGCGCCAGGTGCCGCGTCTGCTCGATCGAGAGCTGCGAGCCGTACCAGTAGGCGTTCCTGGCGTGGCCGTAGAGCAGGACCCCGAGCTCGTCGATGCCCTCGACGATCTCCTCGTTCATCAGCCGCGTCGCCTGTTGGGGCTGGAAAGCGTGGCCCTGCAACTCGTGCAGAGAGAGGATCGCGTCGTCGCAGGGATGGTAAGCGTAGTGGCAGGTCGGCCGATAGACAAGCTCGCCGCCCTCGCCGCGGAGCGTGAGGTAGTCGGCGATGCTGATCGCTTCGTTGTGGGTGATGAGATAGCCTTGGATCGGGCCGGATTTGGGAACCCAGCTGCGCACGCGCGTCCCGGCGCCGGGACGCGTGAGGTAGATCGACGCGCCGCAACCGAAGGCGTGACGCTCGCCTTCTGGCGGCATCGCCTTCTCGTGCGTTCCCCAGCCGAGCTCGGCTGGCTGCAAGCCTTCGGAGATGAAACCTGCGATCGACCATGTGTTGACGAACTCGCCGGGACGCTTCGGCAATGCGCTGCGCTGCGTGTCGCGCTCGGCGATGTGGATGCCCCTGACGCCGAGCGCGTGCGCGAGACACGCCCAATCCGCGCGGTCGCGCAGGGTGCCGGGGCTGGCGCCGATCTCGCCCGCGAGGTGCAGGAGCGCCCGCTTAACGAAGTGACTAACCATCCCCGGATTTGCGCCGTGTGCGATGACGGCGGTCGGGTCCGGCGCGTCCCGGCGCAGCGCCAGGGCGGATTCGCGCAAGGCGTAATTCGAACGTTCGGACAGGGATTTGCTCGGATCGGTGTAGCCGCCGGGCGGCGGCTCGATGCAGGTATCGAGATAGAATGCGCCGAGATCCCGGCAAATCTCGATCAGCGCGAGCGACGAGACTTCGACGGAGACGTTGAGCAGGAAGCTACCCGGTCCCAGCAGCGGCGCCAGCGTCTCGCGGAGGTTCTCGGGATGGAGGGCCTGCTTGAGGAAACGGATGCCCGCGAACTCGGCGATCGATCGCGCGCTGTCGTCGGGATCGATGATGACCATGCGTGCGCGATCGGCATCGAGATGGCGCAGGATCAGCGGGAGGACGCCTTTGCCGATCGAACCGAACCCGACGATGACGAGGGCGCCATCGATCCGCGCGTGAACGTCTGTCAGGTGCATGGGAGCTCTCGCAACAGCGCGCCGGGTTGTTCGCGCGCGGCCGC
>DATAPS010000226.1:0-5630 GCA_036265085.1 Acetobacteraceae bacterium
CCGAGACCCGTATCCTTGGCCTGGGACGGCATGCCCGGCGGCTCGCTACGCAGGGCGTGCGACGCTCGGCCGCCCGCCTTGTCGCCGTCGTTCCCCGGGCGGGACAACGTGTCGGCCGGCATTTCATCGGGTTTACGACGCTTGAACAAAAGCAGCCTCCCTCGGGGTTGGCAAGCATGGTGGGTGACGGCCTATCACGGTCCGCGTCACTGCAACAACCGGTTGATTCCTATCGCAATCGCGTCGTTTCCCATGCGTCGTCCAGTACATGGACCATCACCGCGGCACCCAATACCGGCATCGCGAGGTTCAGTAGCGGCACCATGCTGCCCGCCGCGACCAGCGCGCCCTGGCCGATCACCGAGAGCCGGTTGGCGGCGTAGAGCGCCATCGCCTGCCGCCGGTCCATCCGCCGCATCGCCACCGCGACGAACAGGCCGCGGCCGATCGCCCAGGCCGCGATCGCCCAGCCGAGCAGCGCGGCGATGCCGGGCAGCAGCGGCGTCAGCACCAGAGCCATGATCTGCAGCAGCAGCACGCGAAGACCGAGCGCCAGGCCGTCCCAGAGTTGTTGCGAGAACGGCGCTGGCCGGGCGGGCGGGAGGTAGGGGTAGTAGCGGCGTTCCACGGCCCGGGCGACCGGATCGACGAATAGCGTGGCGACCACGGAGGCGACCGCCACGAAAAAATAGAGTGCCGCCGCGACCGCGCCCACCCCGGTCAGCAATCCCGCCATCCAGCTCAGCACGCCGTCAGCCACGTGCGATGCGACCAGCCGTTGCGCGCCCCAGGCCACCGCGAGTGTCAGCGCGGCGAAGGCGGCGATCGTCCATAGAACGCTGCTCCCGATCACGCGGAGGAAGGCGGGATCGTCGATCTGGGCGAGCGCGCGGGCGGGCGGTGTGAACAGCGTCATCCGAAGGAGGTCTCGAACGCAGGGCGGGGTGTTTGCGCACAACCCGCCGCGCGGCGCCAGCATTTGCCGCTCAGGGGCGGCGATGGTACGCGGGCCGCGCGAACCCGGAGTTCCCCATGTCCTCGGCGACCGCCAGCGCCCGCGCAACCTACGATATCCTCGGCATCGGCAACGCCATCGTCGACGTGCTCGCGCCCGTTGAGGAGAGCTTCCTCTCGCGGCACGACATGCGCAAAGGCACGATGCAGCTCATCGATGCCGCGGCCGCCGAGTCGCTGTATGGCGCCATGCCCGTCGCGCAGGAGACGAGTGGCGGCTCGGCGGCCAACACCTGCGCTGTCGCGGCGGCGCTCGGCGCACGCGTCGCCTACCTCGGACGGGTGGCTGACGATCAGCTCGGCGCCGTCTTCCGCCACGACATGACCGCGATCGGCGTCCATTTCCCGACCCCTCCGCTTGCCGGCGGCGCGCCGACCGCGCGATGCCTGGTCCTGGTCACGCCGGACCGGCAGCGGACGATGAACACCTATCTCGGCGCATCCGTCGCCTTCGGCGAGGAGGATGTGGACGCCGCGGTCGTGGCCGACAGCACGGTCGTTTATCTCGAAGGCTACCTGTTCGATCCCCCCGCCGCGCAGGCGGCGTTTCGCCGGGCTGCGGCGATCGCGCACGGCGCGGGGCGGCAGGTCGCGCTCGCGCTGTCCGACCCGTTCTGCGTCGAGCGCCACCGGGCCGCGTTCCGTGACCTCGTCGGAAGCCACGTCGACATCCTGTTCGCCAACGAGGCCGAGATCTGCGCCCTCTACGAGCGCAACGAGTTCGAGGCGGCAGTTTCGCGCGCGCGCCAGGATGTCGCGATCGCGGCACTCACCCGGAGCGAAGCGGGCAGCGTGGTGATTGCCGGCGCGGAGACGATCGAGATCGCGGCCGTACCGACGGCGGTCGTGGACACGACGGGTGCGGGAGACGCCTACGCGGCCGGCTTCCTGGCCGCATACACGCGGCAGCACCCGCTCGCGGCCTGCGGTCGGCTCGGCAGCGTCGCCGCAGCCGAGGTCGTCAGCCATTACGGCGCTCGGCCCCAACGAGACCTTCGGGTAGAGTTCGACAAGTTCTGATACACTCGGTAGAACTCGGTAAATCATCACGAACTGATGAACGGGTGAACCGGAGTTTCGCCAAGTCGTCGGAGCCATCAACTCCAGTCGGCTATTGAATCGTTAAGCATAGGGGAATCTAATTTGTTTCGCGTCGCGGTCGGGGTTTGAATCTCGATCGCAAGTACGCGTGAACAGGAGTTCTTATTATGCGAGATCTGTTGATTGCCTCTGCGGCCGTTCTCGGCCTGACCGGCGGCACGGCCTTCGCGCAGACGGCTCCAGCGACCGCCCCTGCCCAGCAGAAGACGCAGGGCGCGCCAACGGCCGCAACGTCGCGGCCGGAGGCACCGGTCTACGGCAGCGTGCAGGATCTCCAGATGGTCGATGGGGTTCCGGGCGCCACCTACGGCAATGGGGCGACCGTCTCTCCATCGGGCGACACCGTGACGTACGTCAACACGGTGCCGCCGAACTAAAGATCCGGCGCGCCGGGACTCCACATGCGCTGCGGAGCCCCGGCCCGCCTCGACTCCAGCTCGGCCGTTCTCCCGGCTGCCTCGGGGCATGCAACCAGCCTCCCAGCACGTCGTTTTGGGTCGCTGCGCGAGTCAATCCGACCGCGCATCCGTGTTGCATACGCAGGAGAGACAGCATGCGTTTTCCGCTTCTGGCTTCGGCCGCGCTGGCCAGCGTGGCCCTCGCCGCCCCGGCCATTGCTCAAACGGCTGGCCTGAACCCCAACACGGGCGCGCGTCCGGGCAACGTCCCAGGCACGCACAACTCGCTCCCGCGCGGCGAACAGGCGAGCAACATTGAGCAGTCGGACACACGGTCGGTTGTCGCGCCGACGCTGCCGGTGCCGCAGGTCGCCAACACCTCATCCCCGCGTGACTACGTTCAAGCCGCCGACCGGGCGCTCGCCCGCGGACATACGGGCGAGGCGCAGGAAGCGTTGGAGCGCGCCGAGACGCGGTTGCTCGACCTCCGTGCGAACCCGGCACCGGCGAACGGCCAGGATACCGCGGTCAACAGCCCGATCATCGATCAGATCAACCAAGCGCTGCAGGCGCTCGGGCGCCATGACGTTCGGGGCGCTCGACAGATCGTCAGCAATGTCCTGTCCGCCAACGGCGGCCCGATGAACGCTTCCAATGACACGAACGGGGCCATGAACGGGGCCAGCGGCATGAACGGCGCCGTGGGTTCCGGCACCATGAACAACGGCATGCCGATGCAGAACGGTGCGAATTCCGGTATGAGCGGCGCCGGTGCGTCCGGTCACGCCGGCCCCAGCCTGTAACGCGACCCGTACCTCCGGCGCGCCTCCTGCCAGCGGCGCCCGGGATGCGGCCATGCGGCGGCCGCACGGCCGCCCGGAGCCGCTTTTCCCTCGCTTCCGGGGGGCACAGCGCCTATGTGTGCGCTGCAACATCGGCGCGCCATGACGGCAGCCGAGTGACTCCCCGGCAGGCCTCATGGACATTCGGAACATCGCGATCATCGCGCATGTCGACCACGGCAAGACGACCCTGGTCGACCAGCTGCTGAAGCAGTCGGGCGCGTTTCGCGAACATCAGCACGTCGCCGAGCGCGCGCTCGATCGCAGCGACCTCGAGCGCGAGCGCGGCATCACCATCCTCGCCAAGTGCACGAGCGTGGTCTGGCGCGACACCCGCGTGAACATTGTCGACACCCCTGGCCACGCCGATTTCGGCGGCGAGGTGGAGCGGATCCTGAACATGGTCGACGGTGCGATCGTGCTGGTCGATGCCGCCGAAGGCGTGCTTCCGCAGACCAAGTTCGTCGTGGGCAAGGCGCTGGCGCGGGGGTTGCGCCCGATCGTGGTGGTCAACAAGATCGATCGCCAGGACGCCCGTGCCGATGAGGTGCATAACGAGATCTTCGATCTGTTCGCGGCCTTGGGCGCCGACGACGACCAGCTCGACTTTCCCATGCTCTACGCCTCGGGGCGCCAGGGGTGGGCGGACGCGACGCTTGATGGCCCGCGCCAGGACCTCTCCGCCCTGTTCGATCTCGTCCTGCGGCATGTACCGCCGCCGACCGTGCTGCCGGACGCGCCGTTCGCCATGGTCGCGAGTATCCTCGACTACGACAATTTCCTCGGCCGCGTGCTGACTGGCCGGCTCGAGCAGGGCCGCGCGCGGGTCAACATGCCGCTCAAGGTGCTGCGGAACGACGGTTCGGTGGTCGAGACCGGACGGCTCTCCAAGCTGATGAGCTTCCGTGGGCTCGACCGCGTTGCCGTCGAGGAGGCCGAGGCCGGCGACATCATCGCGGTCGCGGGGCTGACCGAGGCGACAGTGCCGGACACGATCGGCGCGCCCGATCTTGCCGAACCGCTGCCCGCCATCCCCGTCGACCCGCCAACGCTTGCGATGACCTTCCGCATCAACGACGGCCCGCTCGGCGGCCGCGAGGGCAAGAAGGTCACGTCGCGCCAGATCCGTGACCGCCTCTACCGCGAGGCGGAGGGCAACGTCGCGATCAAGGTCAGCGACAGCCAGGAGAGCGAGGCGTTCGAGGTCGCCGGCCGCGGCGAGCTCCAGCTCGGTGTGCTGATCGAGACGATGCGGCGCGAAGGCTTCGAGCTGACGATCGGGCGCCCGCGCGTGCTCACGCAGACCAACCCCGAGACCGGCGAACGCGAGGAGCCGGTGGAGGAGGTCCTGGTCGACGTGGACGAACCCTATTCCGGCATCGTCGTCGATAAGATCAGCCGCCGCAAAGGCGAGTTGCAGGACATGCGCCCGTCCGGCGGCGGCAAGGTGCGGTTGACCTTCCTCATGCCGAGCCGGGGCCTGATCGGCTACCACGGCGAATTCCTGACCGACACGCGGGGGACCGGCATCATGAACCGGCTGTTCGCGGGCTATGGTCCGTGGAAGGGCGCGATCGAGGGCCGGCGCAACGGCTCGCTGATCTCCAACTCCGATGGCGAAGCGGTGCATTACTCGCTGTTCTACTTGCAGGAGCGCGGCACGCTGTTCGTCGATCCCGGCGACAAGGTCTATCTCGGGATGATTCTCGGCGAGCATTCGCGCGGCTCGGATCTCGACGTCAATCCGATCAAGGAGAAGAAGCTCACCAACATCCGCGCCGCCGGCAAGGACGACGCGATGCTGCTGATCCCGCCGCGCCGGATGAGCCTCGAACAGGCGATCGCCTACGTCGAGGACGACGAGCTGGTGGAGGTGACGCCGCGCGCCGTGCGCCTGCGCAAGCGCTACCTCGATCCGCATGAGCGCAAGCGCTTCGAGCGGCGTGCGGCGGACGCGGAAGTGGCCGCCTGATCGGATCGGCGTTAGCCGCAAGCGGAGGCTGCACCGTACAGCCTTCCGCCCCCGCCTACTTCCGCACGACGCAGAAGGTGTTCCCGTCGGGGTCGGCAAGCACGACGTAGTCCGCGCCCTCGGGATAGCGCCAGGCGACCCGGCGTGCGCCGAGCCTGAGGAGACGATCGACCTCGGCCGCCTGGTCCGCGGCATAGAGGTCGAGGTGATGCCGCTGGTGGCTCTCCGCGTCTGACGACACGACCGTGATCGCGAGCTGCACGCCCGGCCCTTCCTTCGGCACCAGGATCGCCCAATCCTCCG
>DATAPS010000227.1:0-6920 GCA_036265085.1 Acetobacteraceae bacterium
CGATCTCCCGCGTCCCTTTTGTTAAGCTCCGTTGAAAAAAGGGACGCGGGGCGCATGTCGATACGGGTTCTGGTCACCGGTGGCGCGGGGTTCATCGGCTGTCACGTCGCCCGCGCCCTTCTTCAACGGGGCGACAAGGTCCGTGTCCTGGACAATCTTCTCGAACAGGTTCATCCGCCGAATGCGCAGCGCAATCCCGTGCTCGACGATGTCGAGTTCGTCGAGGGCGACGTGCGGGACGAGACCTCGGTCGCGCGCGCGCTCATCGGCGTCGACAAGGTCGTGCACCTTGCGGCCGAAGTGGGCGTCGGTCAGAGCATGTACCGCATCGACCGCTACGTGTCGGTGAACGATCTGGGCACCGCGACTCTCTTTCAGGCACTGATCGCAAACCCCGTCGCGCGCGTCGTCGTTGCGTCGTCAATGAGCATTTACGGCGAGGGGCTATATCGCACCGCGGGCGGCGCTGTCGTGGAGAATGCCGTGCGTCCGGCGGGACGGACCCGCTTCGGATGGGATCCGGTCGACGCGCATGGCCAGCCGCTGGTGCCGGTCGCGACGCCCGAGTGGAAGCCGCCGACGCTCGCCTCGGTTTATGCGATCACGAAGTACGTGCAGGAGCGGCTGACGCTCACCGTCGCACCGGCGTATGGCATGGAAGGCGTGGCACTTCGCCTGTTCAACGTGTACGGGCCGGGCCAGGCGCTGTCGAACCCCTATACCGGCGTACTCGCGATCTTCGCATCGCGCGTGGCGAACAACGAGCGTCCGCTCGTGTTCGAGGACGGCAAGCAACGGCGCGACTTCGTGCATGTCGATGACGTGGCGCGCGCCTTCCTGCTCGCGCTCGATCACGCCGACGCGCCGGGGCGCACATTCAACGTCGGCAGCGGCATCAACGTGTCGATCGCGGAGGTCGCGGCGGCAGTGGCGCGCACAATGGGGCGCCCACAGCTGCGGCCGGAGATCGTCGGCAAGGCGCGGACCGGCGACATCCGGCACAATTTCGCCGACATCGCGCTCGCGCGCGAGGTGCTCGACTTCAAGCCGACTCGCACGTTCGACGACAGTCTCGGCGAGCTCGCGCAGTGGGTCGGGCGCCAGCGCGCGGTCGATCTCGTGGCGCAAGCGCGGCGTGAGCTCGAAGAACGCGGGCTGGTTGCATGAGCGTGTCGCGGCCACGGGCGCTCGTTACCGGGGGCGCCGGCTTCATCGGATCCAATCTCGCCGATCGGCTCGCGCGCGAGGACGCCGACGTCGTTGTCTTCGACAATCTCTCGCGCGATGGTGCCGCCGCGAACGCGGCGTGGCTCCAGCGCCGTCATCCGCGGCGGATCAGCATGGTGACCGCGGACATCCGCGACGCCGACGGCGTCGCGGCAGCGTCGCGCGACGCATCCGTCGTGTTCCACCTCGCCGCGCAGGTCGCCGTCACGACGAGCTTGACGGCGCCGCTCGCCGACTTCGAGGTGAACGTCCGTGGCACGCTCCTGCTGCTCGAAGCCCTTCGCGCGCGCGCCGAGCGCGTGCCGCTCGTGTTCGCCAGCACCAACAAGGTGTACGGAAGTCTCGCCGACATCCCGCTCGCATTGCAGGACGAGCGCTGGCAGCCGCGGGACGAACTGCTGCGCCGGCGTGGGATCGACGAGCGGCGGTCGATCTCCTTCCACACGCCCTACGGCTGCTCGAAAGGCGCGGCGGACCAATACGTGCTCGACTGGTCGCGCAGCTTCGGCGTGCCCACGGTGGTTCTGCGCATGAGCTGCATCTACGGCACGCGCCAGCGCGGCACCGAGGACCAGGGCTGGGTTGCGCATTTCCTGCTGCGGGCGATCGCGGGGCAGCCGATCACGATCTACGGAGACGGTCGGCAGGTGCGCGACGTGCTGTTCGTCGACGACGCCGCGGACGCCTACGTTGGCGCCTGGCGCGCGATGCCGAGCGTCGCGGGCCGCGCGTTCAATCTGGGCGGCGGGGCGGAGAACGCGGTGTCGTTGCGCGAGGTGATTGGGAGGATCGAGGCGATGCGCGGCCGTGGCATCGACGTGTCGTATGCCGATTGGCGGCCCGGGGACCAGAAATGGTTCGTGGCCGACGCGTCCGCGGTGCGCCGCGATCTGCGCCTCGCCGCGCCCATCCGCTGGCGCGACGGGCTCGCGCGGCTAGCCGCCTCCTACGCGACTGACCGCGTGGATGTGGTGGAAGCCGCGCGGTGAGGGTCGCGCTCGTCAACCCGCCGTGGCGCTTCGAGGGCAGCATCTATTTCGGCTGCCGCGAGCCGCACCTGCCGCTGGAGCTCGGCTACGCCGCGGCGCTGTTGCGCCGTGCGGGGCACGAGGTGCTGCTCCGCGACGGGCATCTCGAAGGCGTCGGGATGGCGGCGCTCGCGGATGATGTGGCCGCCTTCGCGCCCGCAATGACGGTGATCCCGACCGCGCCCAGCTATCTGTTCTGGCGCTGCGCCCCGCCCGAATTGACGGTGCCGCGGGCGATGGTGGAGGCGCTCGGCGGACGCGGCGGACGCTTGGTGGCGGTCGGACCGCACGCATCGGTGACGCCCGGCGCGACGTTGCGCAAGCTCGGCGCGCAGATCGCCGTGCGCGGCGAATGCGAGGAGGTCGTCGCGGCGATCGCCGAAGCGTCGCCCGCGGCGAACGTGCCGGGTGCCGCGTTCCCGCGCGACGGCGAGCTCGTGTGCGTCGGCGGCCCGCAGGCGGCACGATTCTCCGATCTTCCTGCGCTGCGCTGGCCGGACGCATGGGTACGGCGGCATCATCACCACCATCATCGCTTCGACCGCGCGCCGGACGGCCCGGGCGCGGAGGTCGAGGCGTCGCGCGGCTGCCCGTACGACTGCACGTTCTGCGCGAAGATCGAGTTTCGCGACGATTACCGCCGCCGCGACCTCGCCGTGCTGATGGACGAGATCGACGGCCTGATCGCCCAGGGTGTGACTTATCTCTACTTCATCGACGAGATCTTCCTGCCCTGGCGCGAGCTGCTTGACGCGCTCACGCAGCGCGCGGTGACGTTCGGCGTGCAGACCCGAATCGACTTGTGGAAACCGGACATGATCACGCGCCTCGGCGATTCCGGCTGCGTCTCGATCGAGGCGGGCGTCGAGAGCCTCACGGAGGAGGGCCGGGCGGCGCTCGACAAGAAGATGCGCCTCAGCACCGAGGATGTCGCCGAGCGCCTGATCCTCGCGCGCCGACATGTGCCCTTCGTGCAGGCGAACCTGATCGCGATGCCGCGCGACGACGTCGAACTGGTCGCGACGTGGCGCGACCATCTGCGCGCTGCGGGCGTGTGGGCGAACGATCCCGTACCGCTCTATCCCTATCCGAGCTCGCCCGATTATCGCCGCCTTTGGGGCACGCCCGACGACCGCGCGTGGGAGCGGGCGCACGCCTACTATCTCGATCAGGTCAGCCGCTTCAGCGACATCCAGGACGCGGCGCCGCGCCCGCTCGCAATGCTCGAAGCGGCATGCGGGCACTGAGCGCACCGAGATGACTGTGATGATCACCACGGACGCGGTCGGCGGCGTCTGGCGCTACAGCGTCGATCTCGCGCGCGGCTTCGCGAAAGCCGGGATCGACCCGGCGCTCGCAGTGCTCGGGCCGCCGCCCGGCGCGGACCAGATCGTCGAAGCCGCGGGGTTGCGGCTGATCGACACCGGGCTCGCGCTCGACTGGACCGCGCCCGATCCCGCGGCGCTGCGGGAAACCGCGGCGGTGCTCGCAGGCTTGGCGCGGCGGCTTGGTGCGAGGAGCGTGCATCTGCACACACCGGCGCTCGCGGCCGAAGCGCCCTGGGCGATGCCGACCGTCGCCGTCGCGCATTCCTGCGTGGGAACATGGTGGCAGGCGGTGCGCGGCGGCCCGCTGCCGGAGGATCTCGCCTGGCGCGTTGCCGCGGTCGCGCACGGTCTGGCGGAGGCCGATGTCGTGATCGCCCCGACGCACGCATTCGCCGAAATGCTGGCGCGATTTTACCGGCCGGGCCGCTCCATTTCGGTCATCCGCAACGGCGCACCGCCGATGGAGCGGCATGACGGCTCACGCGAGACCGCCGTATTTTCCGCAGGTCGGCTCTGGGACGACGCAAAGAACGCGACGGCGCTCGACCGTCTTGCCGCGACCGTCGACGTGCCGGTCGTGGCGGCAGGTCCGCTCAGCGGTCCGAGCGGCGAGCAGTTCAAGCCCCTGCATCTGCACGCGACGGGGCGGCTCGCCGCCGCCGATGTGGGGAAGCTGATGCGCGGGATCACCATCTTCGCCGCGCCCTCGCGCTATGAGCCGTTCGGGCTCGCGGTGCTTGAAGCGGCGCGCGCGGGCATGGCACTGGCGCTCGCCGACATCCCGACATTCCGCGAATTGTGGGACGACGCCGCCGCTTTCTTTCACCCCGACGATGACGACGGCCTGCGCGACGCCGTACTCCGCCTGAACGAGAACCCGATGCCCTACGCCGCCCGCGCGGCAACCCGCGCCGCGCGCTATTCGATCGACGTCACGGTCGACGCGACGTTGCGGGTTCATCACGCGGTCCAGTCGACGATGGCGTCGTGACCCACCGCATCGCGCTGTTCGTTCACTCGCTCCGGTCGTGCTGGAACCACGGCAACGCGCATTTTCTGCGCGGCATCGCCCGCGAGTTGATCGCGCGCGGCCATTCGGTGCGCGCGCTCGAACCGGCGGACGGCTGGAGCTTTGCGAATCTGGCGGCCGATCACGGGGCGGTCGGAACGAGCGCGTTCGCCGAGATCTATCCGGAGCTGACGCCGGAGATCTATGACAGCGTCGAGGAAGCGGCCGAGGCGGCACAGTCGGCCGATGTCGTGATCGTGCACGAGTGGAACGATCCTGCGCTCGTCGCCACGCTCGGCGCTCTTCGCGCCGCCAGCGCGCGGTTCCTGCTGCTGTTCCACGACACGCACCATCGCGCGGTCACCGACCCACAGGCGATCCGCGCCTTCGATCTCTCCGCCTATGACGGCGTGCTCGCCTTCGGGGAGGCGCTCGCGGAACGCTACCGCCAGTGGGGCTGGGGCGACCGGGTGTTCACCTGGCACGAGGCCGCCGACACCACCGTTTTCCGCCCACCCGCAACACCGCAACCGCGCGAGGGCGTCGTCTGGATCGGCAACTGGGGCGACGGCGAGCGCACCGACGCGCTCCGCGAATTCGTGTTCGACCCAGTTCGCGATACCGGGCTGCCGCTCGACGTCTACGGCGTGCGCTATCCCGACGACGCCCGCGCGCTGCTCGGCGCACGTGGCGCGCGGTTTCACGGCTGGCTTGCGAATGCGCGGGCGCCGGACGTGTTCGCGCGCCATCTCGCGACGGTGCACGTGCCGCGCCGCGCCTATGCGACCGCGCTGCCCGGCATCCCGACGATCCGCATCTTCGAGGCGCTCGCCTGCGGCATCCCGCTGATCTCTGCGCCGTGGCACGATGCGGAGGGCCTGTTTCGCGACGGCGATTTCCTGCGGGCGCGGAACGGCGTGGAGATGGGCCGTCATCTCGCCGCGCTGCGGGACGATCGCTCGTTTCGCGCGGCGCTTGTGGAGAGCGGTCTCGCGACGATCCGCGCGCGCCACACCTGCGCGCACCGCGTCGACGAGCTCCTCGGGATCGTCAGGATGTTTCGCGAATCTCCGGCGCTGGCGGCACTCTGATGGACATCGCGTTCTACGGATCGAGCCTGCTGTCCTCGTACTGGAACGGCGCTGCGACGTACTACCGCGGCCTGCTGCAAGCCGTCGCCGCGCATGGCCACCGCATCACCTTCTACGAACCCGACGCCTACGGCCGGCAAGAGCACCGCGACATCGACCCGCCCGATTGGGCGGACGTTGTCATCTGGCACGCGACCCCCGAAGGCGTGCGCAGCGTCGTCGCCGGAGCGCCGCGCGCAGATGTTGTGGTCAAGGCGAGCGGCGTGGGCGTTTTCGATGACGAGCTGCTGGTCGAAACGATGGCCGCTGCCCGCCCCGGCGCGCTGCGGATCTTCTGGGACGTCGACGCGCCCGCGACGCTCGCGCAACTCGCAGCGGCCCCCGAGCACCCGCTGCGCCGCGTCCTGCCGGGCCTCGACTACGTGCTCACCTATGGCGGCGGCGATCCCGTCGTTCGCGCCTACACAGGATTCGGTGCGCGCAAGTGCGTGCCGATCTACAACGCGCTCGATCCCAGCACGCATTACCGCGCGCCCCCGCTCGCCGACTACGCCGCCGATCTCTCGCTGCTCGCGAACCGGCTTCCCGACCGTGAGGCGCGCATCGAAACATTCTTCGTAGACGCCGCCCGCCGCGACCCCGGTCAGCGCTTCCTGCTCGGCGGCGCCGGCTGGGGCGACAAAGCGCTGCCACAGAACATCCGCGCGATCGGCCACGTGCCGACCGCGCAGCACAACGCGTTCAACTGCTCCGCCGGCGCTGTGCTGAACGTCTCGCGCGAGAACATGGCGACGACGGGCTTCTCCCCCGCGACCCGCGTGTTCGAGGCGGCAGGCGCTGGCGCGTGTCTGATCACCGACGCCTGGGAGGGGATCGAGCTGTTCCTCGAACCCGACAGTGAAGTCCTCGTCGCGCGCGACGGCGCCGATGTCGCCGCCCATCTCGCGGCCCTCACCCCGGCCCGCGCCCGCGCGATCGGGGAGCGCGCCCGGACGCGCGTGCTCGCCGAGCACACCTACGCGCGTCGCGCCGTGCTCGTGGACAAGCTGTTGCGCACAGCGCAGGTTCGCGACCGCGCCGGCGTGGGGGCGGCGGTCTGATGCGGATTGTGGTCCTCGGCCTTTCGCTGAGTTCGTCCTGGGGCAACGGCCACGCAACGACCTATCGCGCCCTGCTCCGCGCCATGGCCGCGCGCGGGCACGAGATCCTGTTCCTCGAACGCGACGTGCCCTGGTAT
>DATAPS010000228.1:0-2789 GCA_036265085.1 Acetobacteraceae bacterium
GCCGACGAGGGAGACGAGCGCGCTGCCTTTGACCGTATCGACCACTGTGTTGATCCAGGGCGGGATGAAGCGGCGCACCGCCTGCGGAAAGATCACATAGAGCATCCGCTGCTCGAACGTCAGCCCGATCGCCTTGCCCGCCTCGGTCTGCCCCGTATGGATCGATTGCAGCGCGCCGCGCGCGACCTCGGCGACATGCGCTGTCTCGAACGCGGCGAGGGCGGTCAGCGCCGCGATCCAGTTGTTGAACTTCACGCCGAGCGCCGGCAGGCCGTAGTAGAGCGCGAAGATCAGCACGAGCAGCGGCAGGCCGCGGACGACATCGCTGTAGAGACGGATCGGCCAGGCGATCACCCGCGGGCCATAGGTCAATCCGATCCCGAGCACGACGCCGAGCACCAGCGCGATCGCGACGACGACGATCGAGACGCGCAGCGTCACCAGCAACCCCTGCAGCAGGAACGGCAGGCTGGTCAGCGTGATCGTCATGCGCGCCGCACCGCGAACTGGCGTTCGAGGAGCCGCAACGCCAGGAACAGGATGAAGCCGGTGACGAGATACATCGGTGTCACGACGGCATAGACCTCGACGATGCGGAAGGTGTTGGTGGCGATCCAGTTGGCGCCGTATTGCAGCTCCGGCACCGCGATGACGGAGGCGATCGCGGTGTCCTTGAACAGCGAGATGAACGCATTGCCGAGCGACGGCAGGATGATGCGGAACATCGTCGGCAAGGTGACGTAGAGCACGCGCTGCGCCGGCGTGAGCCCGATCGCGCGTCCCGCGTCGACAAGGCCGCGCGGGATGGATTGCAGCCCGGCGCGGAAGACTTCGACGAGATAGGCGCCCGCATAGACCGACAGCGTGATGATGAAGCTCGTCGTCGCGTCGTAGGCGAACCCGCCGACGCTCGGGATGCCGTAGAAGACGAGATAGACGAGCAGGATCAGCGGGACGTTGCGGATGAACTCCACATACGCCGCGATGGCGCCGCGCACGATGCGCCCCGATGCGGTCGAAAGCAGCGCGAGCGAGAGCCCGATCACGCAACCCGCGATCACCGCCGCCGCAGCCATCTCCAGGCTGAGGACGAGACCCCATTCGAGGCGCGGGAAGTAGCGCCAGACGAAGTTGAAGTTGAGGTGGTAGTTCAAGCGCCGTCAGCGAGCCGAGCGGCACACCCCACGCTCAGATCGGCCCACGCTCAGATCGGCGGGAACCCCGGCTTCTGTACCGGCGGCATCTCGCCGAAGAACTCCTGGAACGCCGCCGTGTAGATCTCCGGCTGATTGCCGTGCATCGCGACGTTGAAGCACGTGTCGATCCAGTGCAGCCAGTCCTGGTCGCCCTGCCGCACCGCCGCGCTGTAGAGCTGCGCCTCGTACGCGTATTTCGGATCGGTGTAGGCGTTGGGATTCTTCTTCACGAGCCACTTCACCGTGGACGCATCCACCACCGCGACATCGGCGCGCCCCGCGGAGATCGCCTGGAACACGTTGGCCTGCGTGTCGAGTTGCAGCACCTGCGCCTGCGGCAGTGCGGTATGCACGAGATTGTCGGCATCGACGTTCTGCAGCACGGACGCGCGCACCTGCGACCCCGCGGCCTTCAGCGCATCGTAGGTTTGCCATTTGCCCTGCGGCGTCGTCATCAGCGCGGCGCCCTCGACATAATAGGGGCGAGAGAATGCGACCAGTTGTGCCCGCGCCGGCGAAACGGTCATGAACTGGATCACGACGTCGACCTTGCCGGTCGTGATGTTCGGGATGCGCGCGGCCGGCTCCTGCCTCACGTATTCCACCTTGGTCTCGTCGTCGAACAGGCCCTTCGCGAGAATGCGCGCCATCGCGATATCCATCCCCGTGAGCTTCCCGGCATCATCCTCGAAATGCCACGGCGGGTTGGTCGAGCCGGTGCCGACGATCAGGTGCCCGCGATCGAGCACGGTGCGGAGCAGCGACGTCGGTGCCGCCTGCGCCGCTGCGCGCGGGGTATCGATCGCCGCCGCCGCGGTCAGGATGGCGCCCGCGCCTCCGAGCTTGAAGAGAACCCGCCGCTCTGGGTTGACCGACATCCCGCGCTCCCGTCCCTGATTGCTGTCGCACTCGTGACGAACAGTGTCACACGGATGTGACCAAGAAAAGGGCACGCAACCCCGCCCGCAAGTTACCTTCTGACGACGGCGTGCACGCCGTGTCCGGAGGGAGGCGCCATGCGGAGCTTCGAGGGAACGGTGATCCTCGTGCAGGAGAGTCGGTTCGTCGTGCAATCCAGCATCGGCGATCATCAGCTTTTCGTCCTGTCGCATAAGGCCGCCGCCGAACCCGCGCAGCTCGCGCCGCTGCAGAAGGCGCACGCACATGTGCGCGTCACCTACGACTCCGCCCCAGACCAGATCGCCCAGATCGCGCACAGTGTGGTCGTGCTCGACAACGGAAGGACATCCCGATGATGGGAATGGGTGGCCGCCCGATCAGTCCGCGCGTCTTCGACTACCCGGAATCCGAGCTGGAGCACCTGATCCCGCACGAGGCCGAGCTGACCGCCGGCGTCACCGTCACGCCGGGGCGATCGTACGGCTTCTTCACCGACACGACGCTCTGCATCGGCTGCAAGGCCTGCGAGGTCGCGTGCAAGGAGTGGAACAACCTTCCGGCCGACCATCTCGGGCTGACCGGACAGAGCTACGACAACACCGGCCATCTCTCCGCGAACACATGGCGGCACGTCGCCTTCATCGAGCGCATGGACCAACGGCCGACCGTGATGCAGCCGTTCCAGAGCAACTG
>DATAPS010000229.1:0-3739 GCA_036265085.1 Acetobacteraceae bacterium
CTGGGCGGACGCCTATACCGATACGGTCGGCCGCTTGCTCGCCGGCCTGGACGTGCCGCGCCGCGGCCTGATCGGGCCGTGGTCGCACGCCTATCCGCACATCGCGGAACCCGGGCCGGCGATCGACTTCATCGGCGAGGCGGTGCGCTGGTGGGACCATTGGCTCAAAGGCCGCGACAACGGCGCGATGGACGGCCCGATGCTCCGCGCCTGGCTGCAGGACAGCACGGCGCCCGCCGCCCGTCAGCCGAGCGTGCCCGGCCACTGGGTCAGCGAGCCGGTCTGGCCGCCGCGGGAGGATCGCGATCGGCACTGGCATCTCGCCGACAGCCGGCTCACCGCGGAACCGGCCGAGAGCGTCACCGCGATCTGCTCGCCGCAGGATACCGGGCTCGCCTCCGGCGCTTGGTGCGGCTACGGCCTCGGCGACGGTCCGGCCGACCAGCGCATCGACGACGCGAAATCCGCGGCGTTTGCCACCGCGCCGCTCGGTGCCGCTGTCGCGGTGCTCGGGACACCGGTGGTGACGCTGGATATCGCCGCGAATCACCTGACGGGCACAATCGCCGTACGGCTGCTCGACATCGCGCCCGACGGCGCCTCCACGCGGGTCAGCTACGGCCTGCTCGCCCTGTCGCACCGTGACAGCCACAGCGACCCTTGCCCGATGCAGCCCGGGCTTCGGACGCGCGTCACGCTGCGCCTGAACGACATCGGCTGGCGCTTCCTGCCCGGCCACCGCATCGCCGTCGCCGTCTCAACCGCCTACTGGCCGACCGCCTGGCCCGCTCCCGCGCCGCTCACCCTCCAGATATACGGCACCAGCCGTCTCGCCGTGCCGATCCGTACGGGTCGCCCCGAGGACGACGTGCTCCTACCATTCGCTCCCCCGCCGCCCATCGGCACGCTGCCCCACCAGCGGCGCCGGACACCGGATCGGGGGCGCACGGTCACGATCGATTTCGCCGGCGGACTCACCAAGCTGATCGCGAGAAAGGACCGCGGCGCGATCCATCTCGACGGGATCGACCTCGACGTCGACGCGAGCGGCGAGGAGCGCTTCGTGATCGACCCGGCCGACCCGCTCTCGGCGCGCGTGGAGACGCACTGGGATTGCGCGATGGCACGCGGCGATTGGACCATGTCGAGCACGTCCGACGTCGTGATGACGGCCGATGCCGCGCAGTTCCACATCGAGGCGCGCCTGGTGGTCCGCGAAGGGGATGCCGTCGTGTCCAACCGGCACTGGTCGGTCGCCATCCCGCGCGATGGAATCTGAGCGATGGATGACACGACCCACCCCGAAATCCGCGAAAGCGTCCGCAGCCTCTGCCAGCGCTTTCCGGGTCCCTACTGGCGCAAGCTCGACGAGGCGCGCGCCTACCCGACGGAGTTCGTCGCGGCGCTGACCGAGGCCGGCTATCTCGCTGGCCTGATCCCGGAAGAGTACGGCGGCTCGGGCCTGCCGCTCGGCGCGGCAGCGGCGATCCTCGAGACGATCCATGCGGAAGGCTGCAACGGCGCGGCCTGCCACGCGCAGATGTACATCATGGGCACGATCCTTCGGCATGGTTCGGAGGCGCAGAAGCGGAAGTACTTGCCGGGGATAGCGGCGGGAAGGCTGCGGCTGCAGGCGTTCGGCGTCACGGAGCCGACCAGCGGCACCGACACCAGCAGTCTGCGCACCTTCGCCCGCCGCGAGGGGGACACCTACGTCGTCAGCGGCCAGAAAATCTGGACCAGCCGGGCCGAGCATTCCGATCTGATGCTGCTGCTTGCACGCACCACGCCGCTCGATCGCGTCGCCCGGCGCACCGAGGGCCTGTCGACGTTCATCGTCGAGATGGAGAACGTGCGCGGCCTGACGATCCGGCCGATCCGCACGATGATGAACCACAACTCCTGCGAGGTCTTCTTCGACGAGATGGCTATCCCCGCATCGTCGCTTGTCGGCGAGGAGGGCAGGGGGTTCCGCTACGTGCTGGACGGGATGAATGCGGAACGGTTGCTGATCGCGTCGGAATGCATCGGCGACGCGAAGTGGTTCACGCGGAAATCGGTCGAGTACGCGAATGCCCGCGTCGTGTTCGGGCGGCCGATCGGGCAGAACCAGGGCGTGCAGTTCCCGATCGCGCGCGCCTACGCACAGATGCGGGCGGCGGAGCTGATGGTCCATCAAGGCTGCGAACGATTCGATGCGAGACTGCCCTGCGGCGAGCAGGCGAACATCGCGAAGATGCTCGCGGCGGATGCGAGCTGGGCGGCGGCGGAAGCGTGCGTGCAGACGCACGGCGGCTTCGGATTCGCCGAGGAATACGACGTGGAGCGCAAGTTCCGCGAAACGCGGCTGTATCAGGTGGCGCCGATCAGCACGAACCTGGTGCTCAGCTACATCGCCGAGCATGTGCTCGGGCTCCCCCGCAGCTACTGATGGGCGCGCTCGACGGCCTGCTCGTGGTGGCGCTGGAGCAGGCGGTGGCGGCGCCGTATTGCAGCTCGCGGCTGGCGGATGCCGGGGCGCGCGTGATCAAGATCGAGCGCGCGGACGGGGATTTCGCGCGGTTCTACGACACGGCCGTGGGCGGGCTTTCGAGTTATTTCGTCTGGCTCAACCGCGGCAAGCAGAGTCTCGTTGCGGACATAAAGCGGCCGGAGGATGCGGCTCTGATCCACCGGATGCTCTCTAGCGCTGACGTATTTATCCAGAACCTCGCACCGGGTGCGGCGGAGCGTGCGGGCTTTGGGTCCGAGGAGCTCGCGGCGCGGCATCCGCGCCTGATCACGGTGGACATCTCGGGCTACGGCGAGGGCCACGATTACGCGGAGATGAAGGCGTACGACTTGCTGGTGCAGGCCGAGAGCGGGCTGGCGTCGATTACCGGCCATCCGGCCGGACCGGGGCGGAGCGGGGTGTCGGTCTGTGACATCGCGTGCGGGATGGCGGCGCATGCGGGGGTGCTGGAGGCGCTGATCGGGCGGGGGATCACCGGACGCGGTCGGGGGCTGAAAGTGAGTCTGTTCGACGGCATGGCGGATTGGATGAACGTGCCGCTGCTGTATTTCGAGGGCACCGGCCGCGATCCGGGGCGACCGGGGCTCGCGCATCCCTCGCTCTGTCCGTACGGCGTGTTCAAGACGGCGGATGGTTTTGCAGTGCTGATCTCGATCCAGAACGAACGCGAATGGGCGACGTTCTGCACGACGTTTCTCGGGCGACCAGAGCTTGCGAACGCGCCGGGCTATGAGACCAACACGGCGCGTGTGGCGAACCGGCCGGCGGTAGATGGGCTCGTCGGTGAAGTGTTCGCCGTACTGACACGGGACGGGGCGGCGGCGAAGCTGCGGGCGGCTAATACGGCGTATGGGTTCGTCAACGATCTGCCGGCCCTCCAACGCCATCAGGCCCTGCGGCGGATGGTCGTCGCGACGCCGAACGGGGAGGCGAGCATCGTGGCGCCGCCGGTGATCTGGTCGGACGGAACTCCCGGTCTCGGGGCGGTGCCGGGGATCGGCGAGCACTCGGAGGCGATACGGGCCGAGTTCGCCTAAACCCCCTTCCGCTTGCGGGGGGGTATAGAGATATCAGACGTTGGTAATCGATCTTCGGTTTGAGCGGTGGCGGTTCCGGCGTGGCGGAATAAGAAAGCAGTCCGCGGGCTGGGCGAGGCCTAAGAGACGGACACCCACACTCGGTGCCGCAGGAGGATGGTCGACTCCGGAGAGGGGCTGAATCCCTCCG
>DATAPS010000230.1:0-3511 GCA_036265085.1 Acetobacteraceae bacterium
AGGGACGGCCGCTTCGGTGATACGGATGCCCCTCCGCAATCGACTGCGCCCGGAACAACTGCTCCGCGAGCATCGCGCGAGCAAGCAGATGCGGCCACGTCATCAATCCGAGCGACACGATCGCGTCAGCCCGCGCGAGCACGCTCGCATCCAGCCCTTCCGCCCCGCCGATGACGAAGGCGACATCGCGCCCGCTCTCGCGCCACCGGACAAGCCGCGCGGCAAGCGCCTCGCTGCTCGGCGCATCGCCCCCCAGATCGAGCGCCACGACCAGCGCGCCCGCGGGCACCGCCCCCAGCAGCGCCGCCGCTTCCCGCCGCTTGATCTCCATCGGAGCGCCCCGGCCGTCCGGCACTTCCACCACCATGGGCGCCGGCCGCAGCCGCGCCGCATAGCGCGCGAACAGATCCGCCTCCGGCCCACGTCCGATCTTGCCGACCGCCACGATCGACAGCCCCGGCACCGCCGCTCAGACGGGCGTCGCCGGCGTCTCGTCGATCTCCGCGCCCCACATCTTCTCGAGCGCGTAGAGCGCCCGCGCGTCGGGCTTGAACAGGTGGATCACAATGTCGCCCGCGTCGATCAGCACCCAGTCCGATCCGCCGGAACCCTCGATCTGCACGCGCGGCAGTCCCGCCTCGTGCAGCTTCTCCTCCAAATGCGTCGCCATCGCGCTGATCTGCCGGTCAGCCAACCCGGTCGCGATCACCATCCGGTCGGTGAAGGCGGCACGTCCGGCGAGGTCGAGCGTGACGATCGCCTCGGCTTTGTCGTCCTCGAGTGTCGCGACGATGATCTTCTGCAGCCGGTCGAGCCGCGACTGTTCCGTCGCCTTGCTACGCTTGGCGCCAACGGGATTCGGGCCGGCGACGGCCGCCTTCTTGCGCGGCGTGCCGGGCGGCTTGGGGATCGCCACCGGCGCGAGCGGACGCCCACCGGTGCGGCGTCGTGTCACCGGCGTCGGGGGCGGCGCGACACGCGCGCTGCGGTCCGGCGGATCGGGGGGGTCGGGCGGCGCGGGCGGCTTGCGGGCGATGGCTCAGCCTCCCGACGTCGCTGCGCGAATGGCAGTCGCGGACGCGGCGTGCTGGGGCCCGGGGAGAAACGTCCAGGCCGGATGCGGCATATCCGCGAGCGCGGCGGCGCGCTGATCCGGCCGCCGTGCGCGCCGCAGCCGCTGCGCCGCGCGGCCCGCAAGGGCGCGCTGGTTGTAGCTGGGGCGCGGCACCACCGCCATCGCCGCACGCGAAGGCAGTTCGGTCCAACGCTTCCAGCGCGGCAGTTGATCGAGGATGTCGGCCCCCATGACCCAAACGAACGCGGCGCGCGGAAACCGCCGTCGCAATTCGCGCACCGTATCGACGGTATAGCGAGTCCCGAGTTGCGCTTCGATGTCGCTTGCCACGATGCGGCGCCCATCCGCGAGACGGCAGGCGGCAGCGAGCCGGAGTGCGAAATCCTGCATCCCGGCAACCGGCTTCAGCGGATTGCCCGGCGATACCACCAACCAGACCTGATCGAGACGCAACCGCCGCAGTGCCAGGCGCGCGACGTGCAGATGCCCCTCATGCGCAGGATTGAACGATCCGCCGAGCAGCCCGATGCGCGTGCGCCGCCGGTCGCCCCATCGCGGGACGGGCGCACGTGCAGCACAGGCAGCCGGTCGCGTGCCGATCAGGGACGCACCTGGCCGTTGCCGATCACGCGGTAGCGGTACGTGGTGAGCTGCTCCAACCCGACCGGCCCGCGCGCGTGCACGCGGCCGGTGGCGATGCCGATCTCCGCGCCGAAGCCGAACTCGCCGCCGTCGCAGAACTGCGTCGAGGCGTTCCACAGCGCGACCGCGCTGTCGACGCCATGCAGGAATCGCTCGGCCGCCACTGGATCTTCCGTCACGATCGCATCGGTATGCTCGCTGCCGTGCGCGCCGATATGCGCGAGCGCCGCGTCGACACCGTCGACGACCGCGATCGACAGGATCGCGTCCAGCCACTCCGTATCGAAATCCGCTTCCGTCGCGGCGGGGAGGCGCGGCACGATCGTGCGGGCGCGCGCATCGGCGCGGAACGCGCAGCCGAGCGCTTCGAGATCGGCGATCAAAACGGGAAGCAGCGCGGGCGCGATGGCGGCGTCGATCAGCAGCGTCTCGGTCGCGCCGCAGACGCCGGTGCGGCGCATCTTCGCGTTCGCCACGATCGCGCACGCCATCGCCGGATCGGCCGCTTCGTGCACGTAGGTATGGCAGAGCCCCTCCGCATGTGCGAGCACCGGCACCCGCGCCTCCGCCTGCACGCGCTCCACCAGCGACTTGCCGCCGCGCGGGATGATGAGGTCGATCAACCCGGCGGCGCCGAGCATCGCGGCGACGTAGCGGCGATCGCTGTCCGGCGTAATCTGCACCGCTTCCTCAGGCAGTCCTGCGGCTGCAAGTCCGCGCACGATCGCGGCATTGATCGCGGAGGCAGAATGCGCGCTGTCCGACCCGCCGCGCAGGATCACCGCATTCCCCGATTTCAGGCACAGCGCGGCGGCGTCCGCGCCGACATTGGGGCGGCTCTCGTAGATCATGCCGATCACGCCGATCGGCGTCGCGACGCGCGAGATGCGCAGCCCATTCGGCCGCGTCCATTCGGCAAGGGTGCGCCCGAGCGGATCGGGCAACGCCGCGACCTCGTCCAGTCCCCGCGCCATCGCTTCGACCCGCGCCGGCGTCAGCGCGAGCCGGTCGCGGAACGCCGCCGTCCCGCCGCCCGCATCGAAGGCCGCGAGATCGCGCGCGTTGGCCTGCAGGATTACGTCCGCATCTCCGCGCAAAGCGGAGGCCGCCGCGCGCAACGCCGCGTCGCGTGCGTCCGCCGGTGTGCGGGCGAGCACGGACGACGATGCGCGCGCGCGCATCGCGGCAGTCCGCAGCCATTCCGATCGCGCGTCAGTCTCGATATGCATCCTGTGCTCCCATGCGCGCGATCATGCCCGCGGCGGCGGCGGCGCACCAGACCGCATGCGACCCGACTTTCGCCCCGGTCATCGTGGCGCCACTGCGCGGCCGTACCGCCGCTCTGGATCGCGCGCTGTCACGTTCGAATAGCTTCGATTTCGCACCGATGCGACGGTCTAGATCAGCACGAGATCATCCCGATGGATGATCTCGTCGCGGCCGCGCCAGCCCAGGATCGCCTCGATCTCCTCGCTGCGATGGCCGATGATCCGTGCTGCATCCTCGCTCGCATAGGCGGAGAGGCCCCGCGCGACGGGCATGCCGTCCGGCCCCGTCACCTCGACGGCGTCGCCGCGCGCGAAGCTCCCCGCAAGCGTCCGAACCCCCGCCGGCAACAGCGAACTCCCCTGCCCCAGCGCCCGCGCCGCGCCCGCGTCGATCACCAAGCACCCCTGCGGCTCCAGCGTCCCAAGAATCCAGCGCTTGCGCGCCGAGCGTCCCTCCGGCGCCGGCAAGAACCACGTGCAGCGCGCGCCGCCCGCGAGCGCCCGCAGGGGCTGGTGAATCTGTCCC
>DATAPS010000231.1:0-12965 GCA_036265085.1 Acetobacteraceae bacterium
CTTTCGCATGGAGTCGCAGGCCGAGGGACGCATCGCCGGGGTCGACGAGGCCGGACGCGGGCCGCTCGCCGGCCCGGTCCTCGCCGCCGCTGTCGTCATCCTCGGCAAGCGCCTGCCGCGCGGCCTCGGCCCGTTGCTCGACGACAGCAAGCAGCTTACCCCGGAGCAGCGCGCCGAGGCGTTCCACGCACTGATGGCCCGCCGCCACGCCGGCCAGGTCGAGATCGGCGTCGGCGCCGCGTCGGTCGCGGAGATCGTGCGCCTGAACATCCTGCACGCGACGATGCTCGCGATGCGCCGCGCCATCGCCCGCCTACCCGCCCCGCCGGACCTGGCGCTCGTCGACGGCGATTGCGCGCCGAACGTGTCGTGTCCGGTCCGCTGCGTCATCGACGGCGACGCGCTCTGTTATTCCGTCGCCGCCGCCTCGATCGTGGCCAAGGTTCTGCGCGACCGGTGCATGACGCGGCTCGCGGCCCGTTTTCCCGGCTACGGCTGGGAGACGAATGTCGGCTACGCCACGATCTTCCATCGCGAGGCGCTGGAGCGGCTCGGCCCGACGCGCCACCACCGCCCGACGTTCGGCGCGGTGCGGCAACTGGCGCTGGATGTCTGAGCGTCAGGCGAGCCGCGCAGCGTCTCCGGGAGGTAGAAGGCCGGCCCCGCCCGAGCACGGCGTCCGCGTCGGGCTCTCTGCGGCGCTGGAGAGGATCGTCGGCGGCATCGGCCCACTCCGAGATTTGTCGCAGCTGTCTCGCGCCGCATTCTACGGGCCGCAGGGGCTGCCCACGGGGATCATCATCGATCAGCTTGGCACCTACCTCGTCCTGAGCACCCTGGGCATCACGGTTGCCTGCATCTGCTCCAGCGGCAGCGTGTCGGGCGCTGGTTTCGGTCGGCATGCAGCTTCGCCTGAGCCAGTTCGCCGGGGACCGCAAGGCGCTCAGCCTCGGCCTAGCGTTCAAGCTCGTGCCGGGGCCGCTCGCCCTGACGCTGATCTACTTCGGCCTTCTGCACCGGTCCGGCGAGACCACCCGGATCACCATGTTCGAGGCGGCGATGGGCCCACAGATCGGCGGCGCCATCGTGGCGATCCAGTATGGCCTTGATCCGCAGCTTGTCACGCTGATGGTCGGGATCGGCATCGCCCTCTCCTTTATCACCTTGCCCGTGTGGTGGCTGGGCTTGGCCGCCGTCTGAGCCGCCGTGCGGTTGACGCGACGCCGGTTGACGTGGCCTCTCCGCGGTCGCCACCCTCGGCGCCCACCCGCACCGGAGCCGCGCGCCCGCGTGGAAATCGTCCGCGAACTGCCGCTCGATCAGATCATCCTCGGCGATGCCGTGCGGATCATGCGCATGCTGCCGCCAGCCTCGGTGCACTGCATCTTCGCCGATCCGCCCTACAACCTTCAGTTGCGCGCGGAGCTCCGACGCCCGGATGACAGTCTGGTCGATGGCGTGGACGACGACTGGGACCGGTTCACCGACTTCGCCGCCTACGACGCCTTTACCCGTGAGTGGCTGACCGAATGCCGCCGCCTGCTGCGCAAGGACGGCACGCTCTGGGTGATCGGTACATATCATAACATCTTCCGAATCGGCTCTATCCTGCAGGAGCTCGGCTTCTGGCTCCTCAACGACGTGATCTGGCGCAAGGCCAATCCGATGCCGAATTTCCGGGGCCGCCGGTTCACCAACGCTCACGAGACGCTGATCTGGGCGGCGCGCGGGCGGGACGCGCGGTACCGGTTCAATTATCAGGCGATGAAGGCGCTGAACGAGGACGTTCAGATGCGCAGCGACTGGTGGATCCCGCTCTGCACCGGCCCCGAGCGCCTGCGCAACGAGCACGGCCTGAAGCTGCACCCCACGCAGAAGCCGGAGGCGTTGCTGCATCGCATCCTGCTGGCGAGCACGAGCCAGGGCGACATCGTGCTCGATCCGTTCGTCGGCACCGGCACGTCGGCCGCCGTCGCTCGCCGCCTGTCGCGCCATTACATCGGCATCGAGCGCCATCCCGCCTATGTCGAGGCAGCGCTGGGGCGTGTTCGGCGCGTCCGTCCGGTCCCGGACGACGGTGTGGCGACGACGCCGACGAAGCGTGAGGCCGCGCGCGTTCCGTTCGGCAATCTGGTCGAGCGGGGCAAGGTTCCGGCCGGCACACGGCTGTTGGACAGGATGCGTCGGGTGTCCGCGATCGTTGTGGCGGACGGTTCAGTCCGGTCGGGCAGCTTGCAGGGATCGATCCACAAGGTCGGCGCCGCCGTGCAGAACGCCCCGGCGTGCAACGGCTGGACGTTCTGGCATATCGAGCGCGGCACCGAACTGGTCGCGCTCGATCGGCTCAGAACCGAATTCGTCGCGGAGAGTGCTTCCGAAAGTTCCTGAGGCAGCGCGAAGCCCGGTGCAGCGTCAGAACCCGATCCAACGCGCGCAGGCCCAGATCAGCCACCATAGCAATCCCGAGATGGCGACCATCAGTGCGATCGCTTGGGGCCAGGGGAGGCGCCGGATCGCTTCCGCATCTCCGCGCCCCAGGCGTGAACGGTCGCGGGTTGACGCGTGCCGAGCTTCTACGTGCGATGCCTGTGTCACGATGTATCGTCCACCAGGGACGGTCGGCGGAACTGACAGTTCCCTAGCCCAACCGATTGCGAGTCTGCTCGCTCCGAACACACACATCGTCGAATCGTCGCTGGATTTCATCATGCCGGCGCGTGAATCTTCGGACAGGTAGCAGTTGGCCGTTTAGTAGACGACGACGGAGCGAATACTTTCGCCGCGGCGCATCAATTCGAAGCCCTCGTTGATCCGCTCGAATGGAAGAACGTGCGTGATCAGGTCGTCGATGTTGATCCGGCGATCCATGTACCAATCCACGATGCGCGGTACGTCCGTGCGCCCGCGCGCGCCACCGAAGGCCGTGCCCATCCAGACCCGCCCGGTCACGAGCTGAAACGGCCGCGTCGCGATTTCCTGCCCTGAACCAGCCACGCCGATGATGATCGACTTGCCCCAGCCGCGATGCGCGCATTCCAGGGCCTCCCGCATCAGTTTGACGTTGCCGACGCACTCGAAGCTGTAATCCGCGCCGCCCTTCGTCAGGTTCACCAGATAGGGGACGAGATCGCCCTCGACTTCATTAGGATTGACAAAATCGGTCATCCCGAATTTTTGGGCCATCGCGCGCCGGCCGGGATTGACGTCGACTCCGACGATCTGCTCGGCGCCGACCATGCGCAGGCCCTGGATGACGTTGAGCCCGATGCCGCCGAGCCCGAACACGACGGCGCGGCAACCCGCCTCTGCCTTCGCGGTGTTGATCACCGCGCCGATGCCGGTGGTGACGCCGCAGCCGATATAGCAGACCTTCTCGAACGGGGCGTCCTCGCGGATCTTCGCGAGAGCGATTTCCGGAAGCACAGTATGATTCGCGAAAGTCGATGTTCCCATGTAATGATAGACAGTTTCGCCATCGCATCTGAATCGGCTCGTGCCGTCGGGCATCACGCCCTTACCCTGCGTGACGCGGATCGCGACGCACAGATTCGTTTTGCGGCTAAGACAGTATTCGCACTGCCGACATTCCGGCGTGTAGAGCGGAATGACGTGGTCGCCCTTCTTCAATGTGGTCACGTTCGGTCCGACCTCGACCACCACGCCTGCGCCCTCATGGCCGAGAACTGACGGAAACAGGCCTTCCGGGTCGGCGCCGGATAGCGTGAACTCGTCGGTGTGGCATATCCCGGTCGCCTTGATTTCGACGAGCACCTCGCCCGCGCGCGGCCCGTCGAGATCCACCGTCTCCAGGCTGAGTGGCTGGCCGGCTTTGCGCGCGACGGCGGCCCGGGTCTTCATGCGGCGTGTCCTTCCCACGAGTGTGCGGCGAGATTGAGCGAGCCGGACGATCGGATCAACCCGACCGGGACGGGGCCGCTTCAGGATAACCGGCCCGAGAACGCGCCACGCTGCGGTTTGGAAGCGCTGTCGCGGCGCGCTTGCAAAGTCGCACCCGGCGCCGATGCGAGCACGCGGAACGCGTACGCCTCCCGGATCCCCGGCGTATGAGAGTGATAAAATCCGATCGCGGTGACGAGGTCGTCGCCGGCTTCGTTGAGATAGATCCGCAGTATCGCGCCTGCTACCGCAACGTTGAAGCAATCCTGATGGATCAAGGCCGCGCGCAGACGCCGGATCGATACGCCCGTGCTGTGCGAGATCGTCGGCAGCCAGACGGTGTTGATCTGCATCGCGCCGAGATCGTCGGTGCCGTTCTTGTTCCGCTCGACGCTGCCCGCATGGCCATTCTCGACCGCGTGAATCGCGGGAAGCGCCTGCGAGGGAAGATGATAGAACGCGGCCACCGTTGCCATGCAGGCGAGCAATGGCGCCGCCACGGTCAGTAGCCGGCCATCACGTAGGGATAGGAATAGGCATAGGGATAAGCGAAGTACGCGAACGGATAAGCGCGATACGGGCCGTAGACGTAGTAGGGATAAGGCGCGGCCGGATACCCGTATGGTGGCGCGGCGTATCTCGGTTCATCGTAGCGCCGGGCATGGCCGAAACGAGGGTATTCATAGACTGGCGGTCTATATCGCAGGTAGCCGTATGCAATGCGCTCGCGTTGGTAAGCCTCCGCGCCGGCCGTGCGGAAGTGATCGAGCATCGCCGAAACCGCGACGTCGTGGGATCTCGCCGTGGCGCGCGGACGAGTGGACGCCGCCGCCGCCGCGCTGGCGCGCACGTGGCGCGACGGGGCGACGTTTCGCATCGCCTCGTTCGATCGATGCGGATGGTGGTCCGTGCCGGATGGCTCCGGTCCCAGAAACCGCAGAACGCCAGCGAACGGGTCGTGCCGCACCGCGCCGGCGCGGGTCGAAGGAGGTTCTTGGCTCGCCCAGCTTACGGGCGCCGTTGCTAGCGCGACTCCGCCCGCCGCGAGCGCGAAGCGCACGACCGGCACGAACACGACCGCTGCCACCCGATGTTCCACGCGCCTGACTATACGATCAGGGACGCGTGTCGCCAACGATGCCGCGGGTCGTATCCGGAATTGGCGGATCAGTGCGCCGGCGCCGCCGCGGCGGCAGCCGCCGGCTTCGTGCCGCGGAACAGGAAGACGACCGGCACCATGCAGAACGCCACCACGGCAGCGATGCTGAACAAGTCGATATAGGCCAGGTACGACGCCTGCTGGGTGAGCGTCCGGTTGATCAGCCCGAGCGCGGTCTGGTGCACGTCCATCGGGAAGTCGCGGGCGCGCAGCGATGCTTCCATCTGCGCCACCAGATTGTTGTACGACTGATCGAACGGCGTCAGATGATCGACGAGGTAGGCGCGGTGAACCTGCGTCTGCTCGCGAACGATCGCAGTCGCGAGGGAGATCCCGATCGATCCGGATATGTTACGGAGCATCACGTAGAGCGAGCTTCCGTCCGTGTTCAGCTCACGCGGCAGTGTCGCGTAGGTAATCGTGCTATTCGGGACGAACAGGAACGCGAGGCCGAATGTCTGGGTCATGCGGATGACCGCGAGATCCCAGAACGACAGCGTCGGCGTGATATTCGTGGCGTAGAGCAGCGCGCAGCCGAGAGAAAAGAAACCGAACCCGATGATGTAGCGGGTTTGCACATTGGGCAGCAGCAGTTTGCTGACCAACGGAATCAACGGAAGGATGATCAACCCGCCAGGTGAAAGGATGAGGCCGGCGAGGGTCGCGGTATAGCCGAGCTGCTGCTGCGCCAGCTGTGGCACGATTACGGCACTCGAATAGAGCGTCGAGAACATCGCCAGCACCATGATCGAGCCGACCGCAAAATTCCGGTCTGCGAACACGCGCAGGTCGACGACCGGCTTGCGTGTCCACAGCAGCCAGCAGACAGCGAGCGTGATCCCGACAACCGTCAGGATCGCCATCGTGACGATGAATGGAGAGCCGAACCAATCCTCGTCCTCGCCACGATCAAGCATCACCTCGAGGCAGCCAAAACCGAGCGCGATGAAGCCGACGCCGACCCAATCGAGGTCGAATAGGCGCATCCGCTCGCGGTTCGGCCATGGCGGATCCTCGACGATCGCGCTGTTGACGATGAAGGCGAAGATGCCGACGGGCACGTTGACGAGGAAGATCCAGCGCCACGAATACGTGTCGGTGATCCAGCCACCGAGCGTCGGGCCGATGATCGGAGCGAAGATCACCGCCACGGCGACGACCGAAAACGCGCGTCCGCGCTGCGCCGGCGGGAACGTGTCGAGTATGATGGATTGCTGGCTCGGCTGGAGGCCGCCGCCGAAGAATCCCTGCAACAGGCGGAACACGATCAGCTCGGGCAGGCTGGAAGCGATCCCGCACAGGAACGAGCAAATCGTGAAGGCGACGATGCAGATCAGGAAATACCGCTTGCGGCCGAGCACGCGGGCGAAGGACCCCGAGATGGGAAGTACGATGCCGTTCGCGACCAGATAGGATGTGAGCGTCCATGTCGCATCGTCGTAGCTCGACGACAGGCTTCCCGCGATGTGGGGCAGCGAGACGTTGACGATCGTCGTATCGAGAATCTCCATGAACGCCGCGAGCGTCACGGAGACCGCGATCAGCCAGGGGTTTGCGCGCGGGCGCCAGTTGTCGTTGCGCCGACTGTCGCTCACGCCGGAACGCCGTCGCGATTACCAGACCCGGCCGGTGTCGTCGTCCAACCGGAAGCGACGCACCCGGGCGGGCTGGTCGGCCTGCTGGGAGCTGGTTCCGCTCCTCGCCTGCTGCTCGTCGACCTCAACCGGTCCATGCCCATGCAGGATCGCGATCACGCGCTCCGCGTGTGCCTGTTCCACCGGCACCGTCAGCACCGTGCCGCCAGCGGACAAGGCGCGCTCGTAGGTGCCCCGGTGCTGGGACGGGATCGCATTCGCGTCGCGGTGCCGTCGCATCGAGTCGGCGGGTATCCCGGCGGCTTCAAGATCCCGCATCGCCGCCTCCGCGGCTTGCCCGGTCGGGAAGGCGGCGACGACGATCTCGGTCATGGATCTGCTTCCTCTGCTATCTCGCGAAGAGCGCGGCCCCGCATTGAAGGTTTCGCGCTCCGGTGCTCACCCTCCCGCGGCACGGACGCATTTCCGCATCACCGAAGGCAGTGGTGCGGCATCTAGGGCGGCGGGGCCGCAGAGCAATCCGTCCGCCGAGATCGCGGGCACGGCGGCGGCGTAGAGCGTGATGTGCAGCTCGAAATGCGTAAACCCGTGCCGCACCTCGCCGGCCCGCCGCCAGCGCGCCGGCATCGGCGCCAGGGCCAGCGCCTCGGCCTCGTCCCACGGCGCGTCCCGCCAGGGCGTGCCGGGCAGTTCCATCATCCCGCCGAGCAGCCCAGCGGGCGGGCGTCGCCGGAGCAGCACGCGTTCGTCTGCGTCGGTCAGCCAGAAATGGGCGCCATGCCGGACCGGCCGCAACGCCTTCGGCGCCTTGCGTGGCAAGTCCGCCGCGATCCCGGCGCGCTGCCCGTCGCAATCGCTTCGCCACGGACATAGGCCGCAGGCGGGCGTCGTCGGAGTACAGATGGTGGCGCCGAGGTCGAACAGCGCCTGTGCGAAGTCGGACGGCCGGGCGCTCGCGTCCAAATCCCCGCCGAGCCTCGCGGCGACGGCGGCGATCGCGGGCTTTGCTTGCGGCAACGGCGCGGTGACCGCGGCGACACGGGCGGCGACGCGCTCGACGTTGCCGTCGATTGGAACGACCGGGATGTCGAACGCGATCGCGCCGATCGCCGCGGCCGTATAAGGGCCGATGCCCGGCAGGGCGCGCAGTCCCGCGAGATGGCGAGGGAAGCCGCCGGCGTGGGCGACCGCCCGCGCACATTCGTGGAGGTTGCGGGCGCGGGCATAGTAACCGAGGCCGGCCCAGGCCTGCATGACGTCCTCCACCGGGGCGGCCGCCAGGGCGGCGAGATCGGGGAAGCGGGTGAGGAACTTCTCGTAGTAGGGTATCACCGCTGTCACCGTGGTCTGCTGCAGCATGATCTCGCTGAGCCAGACGCGATACGGATCGGCCGCCTCTCCTGGGACCGCGCGCCAAGGGAGACGGCGTCGGTGGCGGTCGTACCAGGCGAGCAACGCGGCGGCAGGAGGCATCAGGCGGGTATGACGAGCGATGCGAGAGGCGACAAGTTCGACCGCAACGTCTACGGCCCGCGCCCACTCGGCGCCGTCCTCCCCGCGGTGCTCAAACCGGTCTATCGCAAGCAGTCACCCGCCAGCGGCCAACTCCTCGCGGATTGGGAACTGATCATGGGTCCGGCGCTCGCCGCCGCGACGACGCCGCGCAAGCTGTTCTCCGGGACACTCGTGATCGTCTGCTCCGGCCCGGTCGCGATGGAGCTGCAGTACCTCGCGGACTCGGTCATGGCACGGATCAACAACCATTTCGGCCGGGTCGTGGTGACCCGGCTCCGCTTCGTTCAGGACGTTGCCGCCCGCCCCGCCGTCGCCCGGCGCCAACCCCGCCGTCTGGCGGTCGCCGCCGCCGAGCGGGCCGTCGCGGTGCTGCCCGCCGGCGAACTGCGCGATGCGTTGGAACGGCTCGGCCGGTTCGTCTTGACGGATCGCGGCTGACGCCCCGATCTCTCTCCCAGCCGCAACTCTTCGAGGTCCCGATGCTCACGTCCCGCCGTACCCTGATGGTCGGAGGCGGCCTCGCCGCCGCGGCGCTGCTCGCCGGCCCGGCCCACGCCGACGACGCGCTCGCACAGCAGATGGCGCCGCGCGCGCTGGGGAAACCCGATGCGCCGGTGCAGGTGATGGAGTGGTTCTCCCTCACCTGTCCGCACTGCGCGCGGTTCGCCAAGGAAACGCTGCCGGAGGTCGAGAAGCAGTTCATCGACCCCGGCAAGCTCTATTACGTCTTCAAGGACTTCCCGCTCGACCAGGTCGCGCTCACGGCGGCGATGGTCGCCCGCACCCTACCGCCGCCGCAATACGTCCCGTTCTGCACGGCGCTCCTCGCCTCACAGGACCGCTGGGCATTCGCGCGTGACGTAAACTCCACGCAAGAGCTGGCAAAAATCGCAGCACTTGCAGGGATGTCGCGCGCGACCTTCAATCAGGCTATAAGCAACGACGCACTCCGCACGGCGATCCTGAAGGAGCAGGACGTGGGGGTGAAAACCTATAACGTCGACTCGACCCCGTATTTCATCTTCAACGGCCCGGGTGCCAAGAACCGCAAGGAAGCGGGCGAGATGAGCTACGACACCTTCGCCAGGGTCGTGGCGGGGGCGGCCGGCGCCTGACAACCGCCATGAGGTGACCCGTTGCCCGTCAGCTTCAGCAGACTCCGCATCGCCGGCTTCAAGAGTTTCGCCGAGCCGGCCACGGTGGAGATCCTCCCGGGCCTGACCGGCATCGTCGGACCGAACGGTTGCGGCAAGTCCAATGTCGTCGAGGCGCTGCGCTGGGCGATGGGCGAGAATTCGGCCCGCTCCCTGCGCGGGGGCGAGATGGACGACGTCATCTTCGCCGGCACCTCGCACCGTGCCTCGCGCAACATCGCCGAGGTGACGCTCCGGCTCGACGACACCCAAGGCACCGCGCCGCCGCCGTTCCACGAGGCACCGGAGCTGGAGATCAGCCGCCGCATCGAGCGCGGCGGCGGCAGCGTCTATCGGGTGAACGGCCGCGAGGCGCGGGCGCGGGATGTGCAGACGCTGTTCGCCGACTTGGCCTCCGGGGCCCGCGCCTCGGCGATGGTGAGCCAGGGGCGCGTCGGCGCGCTGGTGAGCGCGCGGCCGGAGGAGCGGCGGGCGGTGCTGGAGGAAGCGGCGGGCATCACCGGCCTTCACGCGCGTCGCCACGAGGCGGAGCTGAAGCTCAGGCAGGCGGAGACCAATCTCGAGCGCGCCGAGGATCTGCGCGGGCAGCTCGAAACACAGCTCGAGGGGCTGAAGCGCCAGGCACGGCAGGCGAACAGATATCGCACGATCTCCGCGACGATCCGGATCGCCGAGGCGGAACTGCTGGCCTTGCAGCGCGCCCGTGCGGAGGCGTTGAGGGCGGCCGCGCAGGCGGCGTTCCGCGCGGCGCAGCAATCCATCTCGGACGCGACCGCTGCCGCGACGGCCGCATCGGCGCAGGCGACCGAGCGAGCCGCCGCCCTGCCGCCACTCCGGCAGGCGGAAGGCGAAGCGCGGACGGCGCTGGAGCGGCACCGCATCGCCGTGGAGCAGATCGCCGATGAGGAGCGCCGCGCGACTGAGGCACTCGCGGCGGTCACTCAGCGCGCCGCCCAGATCACCCGCGATCTCGCCCATGCCGAGCAACTCGCCGGTGATGCCGCAGCCGCCGCCGAGCGGTTGACCGAAGAGGATGCGCGGCTTGCGGCGGAAGAGGAGGAGCATCCGCCCAAGCTCGCGCAGGCCGAGGCATCGGCGATCGAATGGGCAGATGCCGTCCGGGACGCCGAAACCACGGCGAATGCGGCGACCGAGCACGCCGCCGATCTCGTCGCCCGCCATCGCGCGCTCTCCGACGCTCTGGCGCAGGCGGAGCAGCGGGCGCGCAAGCTCCACGCCGATGCGGCCCGGCTCGCTGAGGAACGCGATCGGGTCGCATCCCAGCGTGTCGACCCCGCCCGGATCGCAGCCGGCGAGGCGGAACGCGTGGCGGCCGAGCATGGTGTGGCCGACACACGCACTGGAGCGGAGGCCGCCGAGCGGACCCGGACTGCCGCCCATGCCTCGCTCGCAACGGCGCGAGAGCGTGCGGCGGCGACCGAGGGCGTGCGGGCTCGGCTGGCGGCGGAGGCGCATGCGCTGGCCGAGGTGCTGGCCGTCAAAGACAACGAGCGCTGGCCCCGGTTGGTCGATCAGCTTGCGGTCCCGGCGGGACTGGAGGCGGCGCTCGGCGCGGCGCTCGGCGAGGAGCTGGAATCCGGTTGCGATGGTTCCGCGGCCCGTCACTGGCGCGAGCTGCCACCATTCGATCATGCGCCGGCGCTTCCCGAAGGGGCGGTGGCGCTTTCGGAACTCGCGCAGGCCCCCCCTGCCCTCGCCCGCGCGCTCGCGGCGATCGGGCTCGTCGAGGACGGGGCCGCCGCGCAGGCCCTGCTCGCGCCGGGTCAGATGCTGGTGTCGCGGGACGGCGCGGTCTGGCGGTGGGATGGCTACACGATTCATGCCGGCACCCCGACCGCCGCCGCCGTCCGTTTGCAGCAGCGGAACCGGCTGGCGGATCTCCGCACCCGCCTTGAGGCCGCATCGGCGGAAGCGGAAGAGGCCCGCTCGGCCCGGACGGCGGCGGAGAGCGCGTGCCGGACGGCGGATGCCGAGGATCAGCGGGCGCGGACGGCGCGACGCGAGGCGGAACAGCGGCTCGAACGCGCCCGCTCGGCGGTCGCGGCCCTCGCGGCCCAGGCGGCCACGGCGGAAGCACGGTTCGCAGCCCTGACCGAGCAGCACGAGCGGATCGCGGCCGACGTGACGCAGGCGGAGGCGGCGCGCGACTCGGCGAGAGAGGCGGTCGCCGTTCTGGCCGATCCGACCGAGGGTCGTTCGGCGATGGAGCGCGCCCGAGCGGCCCTGAGTGCGGCGCGGACTGGGGAGAGCACGGCGCGCGAGGAACGCGATGCGCTGGCGCGGATCGCGGTAGCGCGGGCGAACCGTCGGCGCGCGATTGCGGCCGAGCTGGACGACTGGAAGATGCGGTTGGACGACGCAGCGAGCCGGGTCGTCGACCTGACCGCCCGCGCGACCGAGACCGTGGCGGAGCGGGAGGCGCTCGCGGCCGCGCCGGCGCGGGTCGCGGCGCGGCGCGCGGACGCGATGGATGCGCTCCAGGCGCATGAGGCCGCGCATCGCCGCGCTGCCGACGCGCTCGCGGCCGCCGAGCGGGACATGGCAACGGCGGACCGGGCCTCACGCGCCGCCGACGCCGCCCTCGCAGCCGCCCGCGAGTCCACGGTCCGCGCCGAAGGCGAGCGCGCGCAGGCGGAACAGGCCTGGGGCGTCGTGGCGGAGCGGATCCTGGAGCGGCTCGGCGCCAGTCCGGCGCTGCCCGACCCGCCGGCGGATTGCGGGCCTGAAGCCGAGGAGAAGGCGCGGCGGCGGTTGGAGCGATTGCAGCGCGAACGCGAGGACATGGGGCCGGTCAATCTCCGCGCCGAGTTCGAGGCCGACGAGATCGGCAAGCAGATCGAGGCGATCGCGCGAGAGCGGGAGGATCTCGCGACCGCCATTGCGAAGTTGCGGGGCTCGATCGGACATATCAACCGCGAGGGGCGCGAGCGGCTTGCGGAGGTATTCACCGCGGTCGATGGCCACTTCCAGGCGCTGTTCAGCCGCATGTTCAACGGCGGGCGTGCGCATCTCGCCATGGTCGGGTCGGACGATCCCCTCGAGGCGGGGCTGGAGATCTACGCGCAGCCGCCGGGCAAGAAGCTCGCGACGCTCTCCCTGCTGTCCGGCGGAGAGCAGGCGCTGACGGCGCTCTCGCTGATCTTCGCGGTCTTCCGCTGCAATCCCGCCCCCGTCTGCGTGCTCGACGAGGTCGATGCGCCGCTGGACGACGCGAATGTCGAGCGGTTCTGCAACTTGCTGGAGGACATGGTGCGAGAGACCGGGACGCGCTTCCTGGTGGTGACACACCATCATCTGACGATGGCGCGAATGGACCGGCTCTACGGCGTGACGATGCAGGAGCGCGGGGTGTCGCGGCTGCTCTCGGTCGATCTGCGCCGGGCCGCGGAGATGGTCGAGCAGCCGCGGATGGCGGCGGAGTAAAGCCGGCATTTCAATAACTATACGGAACGAATGGGACGCGCCAAGCTGACGGCGCGGGGTCGCGCGATCACGCGCGCAGCGGCGGTCCGTGGCTCGTGATGTAGAAGCGGAACGGCGGCTGCTTGCGGATCCGCGCCGGCTGCGGCGGCTGCGGCCAGACCGGCGGCGGCAGGCCGGCGGCGTGGGCGGCCTTCTCGGCGT
>DATAPS010000232.1:0-10450 GCA_036265085.1 Acetobacteraceae bacterium
TGCGGCTATTTCATACCCACAACGTCCACATCATGACCCTACCCTAACCGCTTCGAGCTACGGCCGAATCGCCGGCTGTCCCTGTTCACCTGGTCTCGAAACCGGAATCGACCCGCGTTTCCGCAAATCCGACGATATCCCCGGATCGCCTCTCGTCGTGGCTGCGGAGGGAAGATATCCCCGCTATCCTCGAAACCATGCTCGACCGCTTGAACCTCCATCTCGTCTCCGACGCGACAGGCGAGACGCTCAATTCCATCGCACGCGCGACCGTCGCGCAGTTCGAGCACGTCAGGATTATCTATCACCGCTGGAGCCTGATCCGGACGCGGTTCCAGCTTCATCGTGTGCTCGAAGGCATCGAGGCGGAGCCCGGCCCGGTTCTCTCCACGCTCGTCGATAAGGCGCTCCGCGCGCAGCTCGACGTGGCCTGCGAGCGCATGGGTCTCCGGCTCCTCAACGTGCTCGATCCGGTGATCGGCTTGCTCCAGGAGCAAATCGGCGAGGAGGCCATCTCCCGGCCGGGGCGACAATATGTGCTGGACGCCGACTACTTCCGCCGGATCGACGCGATGCATTACGTGCTCGCGCATGACGACGGCCAGTCCCAGGCCGGGATCGACGAGGCGGATGTGTGCCTCGTCGGCGTGTCCCGCAGCAGCAAGACGCCGACCTCCTTCTATCTAGCCAATCGCGGCATCAAGGCTGCCAACGTGCCCCTCGTACCGAGCCTGCCGGACCCGCAGGGGCTCGAGAAGCCGAAATGCCCGGTGATCGGCCTCACGCTCGAGGCGGACGCGCTGATCGAGATTCGTCGGCACCGCCTCCGGCTAATCGGCGCGGGCGTGAGCTCCAGTCTGGTCCGGCACGGCAGCGACGAGTATATCGACGCGGAGGCGGTCAAGACCGAGCTGCTCTGGGCACGCCGCCTGTGCGCACGCCGCGGATGGCCGGTGATCGACGTCACGCGCCGCTCCATCGAGGAGACCGCGGCGACCGTGCTGCAGCTCATGGACGCCTGGCATGAGCGGCGGAAGAAAGCCGCCGCGACGACATGACCTGGCAGGCCGATGAACCGGCCATCGTGCTCGCGAGCGAATCCACCGCCCGCCATGCCCTTCTGAGAGCCGCCGGCGTTCGCTTCGAGGCCACTGCGCCCCGCATCGACGAGGACGAGATCAAGGCAAGCGCCTCTATCCAGGACGCCACGGCCGACGAGACCGCATTGCTGCTCGCCGACCTCAAAGCGAAGACGGTCGCGCGGCGCCGGCCCGATTCTCTGGTCATCGGCGCGGACCAGCTTCTCGTCTACGGGGATCGCTGGTTCGACAAGCCGCGTGACGTAGCGGAAGCAGCCGAACACCTGCGCACCCTCCGCGGCCGCGCGCACACCCTCGTCACCGCCGTCTGCTGCCGGCGCGCCGGCAGCATGATCTGGCACCACGTCGCCAAACCAGTCGTTACCATGCGCCCGTTCTCCGATGCCTTCCTGACCGAGTATCTCCGCGCCGAAGGCGACGCGGTCACCGCGACCGTCGGCTGTTACAAGATCGAAGGCCGCGGGATCCAGCTGTTCGAGCGCGTCGAGGGCGACGACAGCGCCATCCGTGGCCTGCCTCTGCTCCCGCTGCTCGCTTTCCTGCGTCAGCACGGGGTCCTGTCGGACTGATCCGCTTCTCGGTGATCGGTCTTTGCGGGCGGCACCGGTTTCCGGGAGATTGCCATCATGTCCGAAACAGCCCCAACCGAATTCACCCGCGTCCGCCGCATGCCCAAGCGGGGCGTCTACGATCGCGCCGTCGTGCATGCGATCCTGGACGCGACTCCGCTCTGCCATATCGGGCACATCATTGCAGGGCGTCCGGTCGTCGTGCCGACGTTCCACTGGCGCCACGGCGAGACGGTGTTCTGGCACGGTAGCAGCGCGAGCCGCATGCTTCGCGCCAACGCGGCCGGTGGGGAGGTTTGCCTGAACGCGACTGTTCTTGACGGCTTCGTCCTTGCCCGATCGGCGTTCCACCATTCGGCCAATTATCGCTCGGTGATGTGCTTCGGCGTGCCCCGTCTCATCGCCGATCCAACCGAGAAAGAAGCGGCGATGGAGGGCTTCGTAGAACGGATGGCGCCCGGCCGGTGGCCGCTTCTCCGTCCGGTCTCGTTGCAGGAAGTGAAGGCAACCTCGATCCTCGCGCTTGATCTGGACGAGGTCTCCGCGAAAGTCCGCACGGGCGGTCCGGTCGACGACGACGAGGATCTGGAGTGGCCGGTTTGGGCCGGCGTCGTCCCGGTGGACGTCGCGGTTGGCCGCGGCGCGCAGGAGGCGGGGCAGCCGGCGGATCTCGAGGAACCGGTGATTACGCTCGTCGTCGGCTGACAGTCTTCGAGACTGACTTATCGAGACCGCCGCAACAGCAGGCGAACCGCTCCAGGATTGCCCGGATGCGGATAGCTCGCAGCGAGCACCAGCGGCCGGAGGCTGGGCTGGTTAAGCCAGATCGGCAGTTCCCGCCGAATCACCCCGCCGCTCGCGCCCGATCCCTTGCCGGTAATGATCTCTACGCATCGAACCCGATCGGCGTGCGCCGCGAGCAGAAACGCATGCAACGCGACATAGGCGCGCTGTACTGTCCGCCCGTGCAGGTCGAGTGTGCGCGTCGGCGCCAGCTTCCCGGTCCGGAGCCGGTTCCAGCTGCTCGCATCCAATCCGCCCGGCGCGTCGCCGACCCGAATGACCGGCGGCAACGGGGTTCGCGCGGGCGACCTGAGCGGCACCTCGATCCGTGTGGCCGGTGGCGGCGGTTCCGCGTCCGCTTGGGGACCATCCGGCAGCTCGTGCTCGGGCAGCGGCGCGACGTGGCGCGCGAAAGCCGCCCACTCGGCGCGCTCGGCCTGCGTCAGGTCGCGGCGGCGCATAGCCACATCAGACGACGGCGGCTGGATCGTCGTCGACGAGGATCACGTGCAGCCGGCGCGGTCCATGTGCCCCCAGCTCGAGCACCGACTCGATGTCGGCGGAGCGCGATGGCCCGGTCACGAGCATCACGTTGCGCGGCATGAACGGGTCGTTCCCATCCCACCGCTCGGGCCGCAGCAGATCCCACCCCTCCTCGTAGGCGCCGACCACGCGGGTGGCGCGGAGCACCACCACCGCGGTATCGGGCAACAGGTTGATGGTCGTCGGCCGCTCAGGTGCGGAGGGCAGCATCAGCGTCCCGGTCTCCGCGACCGCGGCGAAACCGTGCTGCACACTCACGAGATCGCTGGCCTCCGCCCGCCCGCGCCGCAGCCGCAGGAGCGGCCGTGATGACCACGGGATTGCCTCCAGCTCCGGATGCGGCGCCATCACGAGGTCGGACGGCAGATTCTGGGTCGCGAGATATTCGGCTAGAGCATCCGGCACGTCGTCGATGTCGGCGACGCGAGCCACGCTGCCGAATTCCTTCTCCACGTTGCGGACGAAAAGCGCCACTTGCTCCGCGCGTCCCACGCGGCTGCGTGCCGGGATGAGGTGCCGGGGATGCGCCGCAAGTCGCGCTCGCAACGCCATCGCTTGATCGTCCGGCAAAGGGCCCCGGCGAAGCCCGCGACGGATCGTGCCGAGGATCGCTTCCTTGGTCACGCGCCGTTCTTCCGCTGCGTTCGCGCATAGCGGGCGAAGAACGTCTCGCCCTCGGGCATCGGCAGATCGCGTGCCGCGGTCCAGCTGCGTGCGAACGGCAATGAGCGCAACCGGCCGCGCTTGCCTCCAAGCAGGCGCAGCGCGCTCGCACCGAGCCGGGTTCCGAGCCGGTATGCCGCCGGCCGCCGCACGAACCACGCCCAGAGCGAAAGGTTCGTGCGCAACGTCGACGGACTGAGATGCCGCTCGAACTCCCGCTCGCGCCAATGCCGCATCAGCTTGGGCAGCGGAATCTTCACCGGGCAAACGCTCTCGCACTTGCCGCAGAACGTGCTCGCGTTGGGCAGGTGCCCGGCCTTGTCCACCCCGATCAGGCTCGGCGTGAGCACGCTGCCCATCGGGCCGGGATAGACCCACCCGTAGGCGTGTCCACCCACCGTGTAATAGACCGGGCAGTGGTTCATGCACGCGGCACAGCGGATGCAGCGCAGCATGTCCTGGAACTCCGTGCCGACCATCGACGACCGGCCGTTGTCGATCAGCACGACGTGGTATTCCTCGGGCCCGTCGAGATCGCCCGGCCGCCGTCCGCCCGTCGAGAACGTCGTATAGACGGAGAAATCCTGGCCGGTCGCCGACCGTGCCAGCAGCCGAAGCAGGCTGGTCGTGTCCTCAAGCGTCGGGACCACCTTCTCGATGCTCGCCAGCACGACATGAACCCGCGGCAGCGTCTGGGTGAGGTCGCCGTTTCCCTCGTTCGTGACGATCACGCTTGAGCCGGTTTCGGCGATCAGGAAGTTCGCCCCGGTGATCCCCACATCGGCGGCTAGGAATTTTTCGCGCAACCGCGTGCGCGCCTCGACCAGGATGTCTCGCCGCTCTCGGAAGACCCGGTCGGGGGGCAGATCCGTGTGCGACTTGCGGAAGCTGTCTTCCCAGTCTTCCCGGTTCAGATGGAACGCCGGTCCGATGATGTGGCTCGGCGGCTCGCCGCGAAGCTGGAGGATGTATTCGCCGAGATCGGTCTCGACCGGGGTGATGCCGTTCTTCTCGAGATAGTCATTGATCCCGATCTCCTCGGAGATCATCGACTTGCCCTTGGTGACCGTTCGCGCTCCCGCTTTGCGGCAGATCTGCAGCACCGCCGCCCGCGCATCGTCCGCGGTGCTGCACCAATGAACATGGCCGCCCGCGCGCTCGACATTCCCGGCCCAGGTCTCGAGATAGAAATCGAGGTTGGCGAGCGTGTGATCCTTGATGTCGCGCCCGATGTCGCGGAGCTGCTCGAATTCGGGCAGGGCCTCAACCGCTGCGGCGCGCCGCGAGCTCGCTTGTGACCGTGTGCGCGTCAGGGCTTTCTGCAGCCCGACATCAGCCAAGGCGTGCGCGACGTTCTCCTTGAACGCCGGACTGGTGGCGAGCATGCGATCTCTCTCTCCGTCGAGACCGCAATCTAGCGGGCTAAACCCGCGACGCCAGAGCCGCGCGCGTTCAGTGCTTCGGGCGCGTGCGCATCAACCAGCGCTGCGCACCTTCGACGATGAGCGCCCTGGCCTGATTGTGAACGGTGCTGCGTAGTCCCACGATCCCGGTTCCGCCGCTATTCGGCTCCAACTCGACCACCTGCAGCATCGGGCTCAGCGTATCGCCCTCAGCAACCGGACGCACGTACCGGCTGGACTGCTCGAGCAGTCCAACCAGCGAGTCCTCTACGAGGAACGGAAACACGCCCGGGCAGGCGACGGTCTGGATCGTTGCAAGGAAGCCGTGCGCGAGGACACAGTCATAACCAATCGCACGGCTGTCCGCGGGGTTGGAGCGCAGGCCCTGTGCGTCGCCGCTGGCCTCGGCGAACGCGCGGAGGACCTCCGATGTCAGCACTCGGCTCGGAAGAGCAAAGCGCTCGCCGACGAAGAAGTCATCGAACCAACGGGTTGTGAGAGTTTGACGCATGGTTTCCTGGTCCAGCAAATGGTATCGCCGGCGCCTATGATCCACTTAAACAACCTTTAGCCGGGTAAATTCGCGGCATTCAAGACTCAAAACGATCGATCCGCTCTACGGAGAAAGGATGACGGTGGCGAATTCATGATCGCCCGGTGTCACGCAGGCGGCGCTACGACTCACCCTGGCCGATCGGCGGAACATTCCCGGTCATTCCGGCCAAAACTTCGGCCACATGCCGCACGCGAATGGCACTTCCGTCCCGACTGAGACGTCCAGCCATGTTCAGAAGGCAACCCAGATCACCCGCGAGCAGGGTGTCGGCACCTGTTTCGACGATATCGCGGACCTTGTCGCCGACCATCCGGCCCGAGATGTCGGGATACTTGACGCAGAACGTACCGCCGAACCCACAGCATATCTCGGGGTCTGCCATTTCCTTGAGGTCAAGTCCCGCGACGGAGGACAATAGCGCCCGCGGCTGTTGCTTGATCCGTAGCTCGCGCAAGCCCGCGCACGCATCGTGGTATGTGGCGGTACCATGGTACGCGGCTTCGACGCTGGTCACGCCCATCACGTCGGTCAGGAAACTGACCAGTTCGTATGTCTTGTCCGCGAGCGCATTCGCACGGGTCCGCATGTTGGGGTCGTCGTCGAAAAGATGCGGCATGTGCTCCCGCAGCATTCCCCCGCACGAGCCCGACGGAACGACCACGTAATCATATCCCGAGAAGGCCTCGATGATGCCGCGCGCGAGATCCGTGGTCGTCGCCCGGTCGCCGGAGTTGTACGCGGGCTGCCCGCAGCAGGTTTGCGCGCGCGGCACTTCGACCCGGCATCCGACTTGCTCAAGCAGGCGGATGGCAGCGAAGCCGATGGTCGGACGGTGGAAATCGACGAGACACGTGACGAACAGGGCCACGCGCGGCCGGTCGGGAGGCATCATGCGCCCAATCTAGCCGGAAAAGGCGAAAACGCGAGGCTCGGCCCGAAGCCTTCGCTCCGCAGCGGCGACGTAATCGGGATCGATGTCGATCCCGATCCCGACCGCACCCTCCCGCATTGCCGCGAGCAGCGTCGTCCCGGCTCCCATGAACGGGTCGAGGACGTTCACACCCTTGCGCCCATGCAGGCGGATGCACCACCGCGGCAGATTCACCGGGAACGTGCCGGGATGGTGGAATTTCTCGGCCTTGTTCTGGATGGTTTCGTAGGGAATGAACCAAGTGTTCCCGCGGCAGCGAAGGTCCCCCGCATGGCCGCGCCGCGCGATGTTCGACTTGTCCTTGAACGGCACGCCGACCGCGAGGCGATCGAGCTTCACGTCGCCGTTCAAGGTCAGATGGAAAATGTGCTCGTGGGCGTGGTGGAGGAAGCGCGTGCCGCCGATCGGCTTGAAGTGGCCGACGGCGTCATCCTCGGTTGCGACCGATTTGATCCAGATGATGTCGTTCTGGAGTGCGAACAGAGGCCGCAACCGGACAATCAACTCGAACGGCAGCCACGGCCGGCTCGACGACCCTCCGATATTGAGGAAGAAGGAGCCATTCGGCTTCAGCACGCGGCGGAGCGCGGTCGCGATTCGCACCATCCAGTCGAGGTAGTCGGCTTCATCCATGCGGTCGAGGTAGCGGCCGTAGCGCAGATCGAGATTGTACGGCGGTGAGGTGACGATCACGTCCACGGAGTCTCCCGGCAGAGACGCGAGAACATCGAGGCAATCGCCGCAGATGAGAGTCTGCCGATCGACGATCGTCGGCACCGGCGTCATCGCGGGAGTAGCAGGTAAGCCGTGCCCTCCGACTTCATCGTGCCGCCGCGGGCTTCGGCATCTACACCCCAGCCCCAGAAGAAGTCGCCCCGCACCGGACCCTTGATCGCCCCGCCGGTATCCTGCGCGATCATCAGCCGTCGGAGCGGTGCATTGTCGAGCGGGTCCGACGTGTCGATCCACAGCGGCGCGCCGAGCGGAATGTAGCGCGTGTCGACTGCGAGCGAGCGCCCCGGCGTCAGCGCCGCGCCGAGCGAACCAGGGGGCCCTTGGTCGGACGGCATGGCCGGCAGCACGCGGAAGAAGACGTAAGACGGGTTCTGGTCCATGACTTCGGAGGCCTGCGCCGGATGAGCGCTCAGCCATTCTCGGATGGTCTGAAGCGACACTTCATCCCGGGACAGCTCGCCGCGGTCGATCAGCACGCGCCCGATCGCGACGTAAGGCCGCCCGTTCTCGCCGGCGTAGCTGACCCGGATGACGCGGCGGTCGGGGAGGCGGATCCGCCCCGAACCTTGAATTTCGAGGAAGAAGGCGTCGATCGGATCGGCGACCCAAAGCAGCCCTGCCCCGCGCCCCCCGCGCGTGCCGGCTTCGATCTCTGCACGATCATAATACGGAATCAGGCGTCCGTCCTCGACGCGACCTACGATCTTGCGCCCGGCAAGCGAACGGTCGAAGGCGCCGAGATCGGCTTGGACAAGATCCGCGGGCGGCGGGAGGAGCGGTGTTTCGTATCCTGGGCGGCGGGTGAGCGAGCCGCGGAGTTCGGGCTCGTAGTAGCCGGTGAACAGGCCCGTCGCGGTGCCGTCCGCCGCAACGGCGAATGCCTGAAGATTCTGCTCGAAAAACGCGCGGGCGGCGGGATTGCTGCCCGGCGGAACCGCGCGCGCGACTGCGCAGACGTGCTGCCAGTCGGCAGGGGTGCCGCCAAGCCGTGCGGCTTCGCCCTGTCCGCCGAGTGCTGAGCGCGACGTCATCGCGCCGCAACCGGCGAGAAACGCGGGCATCGCCGATGCAACGCGGTCACTGTCCCATCCGGGAAGCTGAGAGAACGCGACCGGTGTCAGCTCCATCGTGGGCGCAGCCGGCTTGTTCGCGGTGGTCTGAATGGAGCCGGTCGGAGTCGTGCACCCGGTGAGCACAACGCATAGGACAGCGACGAAGCCGCGGCGGCTTCTCCGGGACGTCACGGTCATCCCTTTAGCCCCGCCTGCAGCGTTGTGGCGCGTGGCGGGACGACGAAGTTCGGAAACACACTCTTCGGTATAGGTGCTGCGGGTTCAGGCGCTCCGGGCGGACACGAGACGCCATGCCGGATCGCGTGTGCCGAGCTCCCGTTCGAAGGTCCAGAGATCTGTGATTTCCGTCACCGCGTCGGTCCCCGTCACCGGCGCGCCCTCGCGGTTGAGCGTCACATTCACCTGATCGCTGAGGAAGCGCACCGTGATAAGCGCCTCGCTGCCGCGGAGGTCGGCCGCATCGATCGTCGCGGAATGGACGCTCTTGATCTCCGTCCGCTGCGTCTCACCGGCCGTCTCACGGGCCGCGATCGAACCTTCGAATGCGCGGTAGGTGTCGTCGGACAGGAGGGATTGCAGCTTTACCCGGTCGCCGGCCGCATAGGCTTCGACAATGATCCTGAACGCCGCTTCAGCACCGTCGAGGAAGCGGGCGGGATCGACATGCGGGTCGATCTGCTGCATCCGCCGCAGCGTCGCGCCGACGGGCGACTCGGGATCGGGGACGGCCCGGCTGGACACCGGTTCCGCGGGAACGTCGATCACAGGACCCTCGGTCGTTCGGGGGTCGCGTACCCGACCTGCCCGGAACAACGCCTCGTTCGGCGTCGCGTCGGGTGGGCGCTCGAACCCCTGGCGCCGCCCCAGGATGCTCCGCAGCCGGAGGACGAGGAAAGCCGCGATCATGCCGAACAGGATCAGCTCGATCGGAAAGCTGCCACTACCACCCATAACCCAAGAACTCCGACCGAACCGACAGCCGATGCTACCGGCGCCAATGCTATAAATAGGATTCCGGGGGAAGTCGAACAACTCAGCCGCGGGACCGGAGGCTTGTCGGCGTGGGAGCCGCCTTGTATGGCGCCTCGATGATCCTTCTCCGCCACGGGCAGAGCGAGTTCAACGTCCACTTCTCCGCCACCCGCCGCGACCCGGGGATCGTCGATCCGAAGCTGACGCCGCTCGGCCATGAGCAGGCTCGTCACGCCGCCGCCGAGCTCGGCCGCGAGAACATCGCACGGATCATCACGTCTCCCTACACCCGTGCGCTGCAAACGGCCGAGCCGATCGCCTCGGCGCTGCGCGTGCCGGTCCACGTCAATCCGCTGGTCGGCGAACGCTACGCCTTCAGCTGCGACGTCGGCACGCCACGCACCGAACTGGAGCTGGCTTGGCCTCACCGTGATTTCTCGCATCTCGAGGAGATCTGGTGGCCCACGATCGAGGAGCCGGCAGACATGGTGCTGGCACGCGCCGGCCGCTTCCGCGGCGAGATGGCCGCTCTGCCGGATTGGGCGGACACCCTCGTCGTGAGCCACTGGGGGTTCATCTTGAGCCTGACGGGTGAGCGGATGGCCAACGGCGCGTGGAGGCGCTGCGATCCGAGCGCGCCGGCTCCGGACCGGCTGGTCTGGTCGGCCTGAGCCCCGTTGCTTTCGCTCCGGGTCGGCCTGTGCTACCGGCCCGCCCTAAGTCGAGGAGAGCCTGATGTCGGAAACCACACCAGTCCAAACCGGGCAGCAGACGCAGCCGCTGGTGGTGAACGTCCAGTACGTCAAGGACCTCTCCTTCGAGGTGCCCAACGCGCCCGGCGTCTATGCAACCTTGCGCGCGGCACCCCGGGTCGACATCAACCTCGACGTTCAGGCACGCCGGATTCAGGAGGGCCAGGACGTCTTCGAGGTGGTTCTGGTGATCCGCGCCGAGGCGACCGAACCGTCCCAAAACGGGTCCGAGGCGCCGACCTCGGCGGCCCCGCGCGTCTTCCTCGCCGAGCTGTCCTACGGCGGCATTTTCACGTTGAACGGGATTCCGGAGAATGCGGTGGAGCCGGTGCTGCTGGTCGAGTGCCCGCGGGTGATGTTCCCGTTCGCC
>DATAPS010000233.1:0-16692 GCA_036265085.1 Acetobacteraceae bacterium
CCTTGCGCGATCGATCCGAGACCGGCGAGCGGGATAAGGCGGCGGCAGCCGCCGAAATGGCTGCCAGAGGGGTGTAGCTCAATTGGCTAGAGCGCCGGTCACCAAAACCGGAGGCTGGGGGTTCGAGACCCTCCACCCCTGCCAATCCCGTGCGGGCGAAATCATATGATGTTCGGCAGGTTCGATAGAGGAGCATGAGCGGCGTGGCGTTTGACCCCGTCAGGTTTGTGAGGGAAGTGCGGGCCGAGGTGAGCAAAGTCACCTGGCCGTCCCGCAAGGAGACGATGATCACCACGGGCCTCGTGTTCGCGCTCTCCGCCCTCGCGGCCCTGTTCTTCTTCGTCGTCGACCAAGTGGTCGGCATTGGCGTCCGCTCGCTCTTCGGCATGGGGGCCTGAGAAACCATCATGGCGAAGCGCTGGTATGTCGTGCACGTCTACTCAGGATTCGAGAAGAAGATTGCGCAGCAGATCAAGGAACAGGCCGCCCAGAAGGGGCTCGCCGACCACTTCGACGAGGTGCTCGTCCCCTCCGAGGAGGTGGTCGAGGTGCGGCGCGGGCAGAAGGTGAATTCGGAGCGCAAGTTCTTCCCCGGGTACGTGCTGGTGAAGATGGAGCTGACCGACGACGCCTGGCACCTGGTCAAGGACACGCCGAAGGTCACTGGGTTCCTCGGTACCAAGATCCGGCCGACCCCGATCAGCGAGGCCGAGGCCGAGCGCATCATGAAGCAGGCCCAGGAGGGGGTAGAGCGGCCGCGCTCGTCCATCATCTTCGAAGTCGGCGAGCAGGTGCGGGTGGCGGACGGCCCGTTCCAAAGCTTCAACGGCGTGGTCGAAGAGGTCGACGAGGAGAAGGGCCGCGTGAAGGTCAGCGTCTCCATCTTCGGCCGCTCGACGCCGGTCGAGCTGGAATACGGGCAAGTCGAGAAGGTCTGACACGGCCGTTTACGGCGCGGTGTTCCTCAGCACGCGCTGTAGATCGCGCTCGATTGATGTCGGGTCGGCGCTGAGATACTCCGTCACCTCGGTGCGCCAGTCCGTCACGTCGGCGACCGACGTTGGATTGTCGCGCAGCAGTTCGCGCTTGAGGAACGGAAATCCGGCGTGCAGCAGCTGCCGCCAGAGATCCGATGTCGGGTTGAGCGGCAGACGCAGGACCGCGGAATCCCGGATGCGGCGCGCGTGGTTCTTCCGCATCGCGATCGCAGGGTCGGACGACGCAAGCGCTGCCTCGGATTCTTGGATCAGCATCTCCGGATCGATCTGCGCGACCAACTCGGCATAGCGGAAGATCGCCCGCGCCCGCAGCCCGGCGCGGATCAGCCGCTGTGTCAGACCGATCTCGTAGCGGCTGATGATCCAGGCCTTCGACGAGACCGGCCGCACGCTCTGCCAGAACGCCGCCCAGGCACGATTGCCCATCGCCACCGGCCCCACGGCCAGGAAAAACGACTGCAGATGATATCGCGTCTGCCAACTCTCGGTGGCGCCCCAGATATCGGCGACGTCGAAATCGATCTCCGCCAGCATCTCGTCGAGCGGCCGCAACGGGCCGTAGACGCTGTCGTTGACGATCAGCAGATGCTCGGTGTTCGCCCGCGGCATCTGCATCCGCGAGAGGCCCTCGCGCACCGCACCGAAATCATAGCCGATGTTTCGCCGGATCAGGATCGCCGTGCAGAGCGTCTGGAGGAACGCCATCGCTTCCGGCTGGAGGCGGCCGGCGTTGGTGACGAAGGCGATGTCGTAGCCGGCCGCGTGAAGGGCCGCGAGATAATGCCGGACGTGCTCGCGGACGGCGCCCTGACCATCGAAATGGACGAAGAGCGCCACGCGGCCGCCGAGGCTCACGTCGCCTTTCGGCCATTGCTCCACCAGCTGCTCGGGGCTGCGGAGCATGCTCACGGCGTAGGCGATCCGCGGCTGGACATGGTTCTGCCAGCCAACTGTCAGCCGGCGCACAACGCGTCCGAGGCGACCCATGCCGTCAGGCCTCGGCGGCGGCCGCTGCTTCGCCGGCCAGCGGCGCGAGCAGATCGACTGGCGTTTCTTCGGGCCGCGCAAGCGACGCCAACACCGCGCCCCTGTGAGCCTCCGCCTCTGTCGCGCCCCGCTGCTTTGTGACGGCGACGATCTCGCCGCGCAACGCGGCCCAGAGGAGGTCTGGGACGGGCTCATCCGGCGCGGGATGCATCGCGGCGCGCACGCGCGCGAAGCGGCGCTCTGCCGACGCAGCGCCAGCCTCATCCTGTACCTCCAGCACCGCGAGCGCGAAAACCGCGTCCCGCTGCAGCGGGGTGAGTGTGACCAATTGGTCGGTGGCGAACGGAGCGGCCGCGACGGTTGCCGCGACGGGCGCCGCCATCTCCATCTCACCGGCATTGACGTGGCGAACGAGCTGCTGCGCCATCGCATCCAACGCACGCGCGGCGAGCTCCTCCCGATCAGGCGCCGCCAGATCCGGCATCGCGGCGATCGCCTCGGCGATGGTATCGGCCTCCGCCCGGAGATCGCCCGCGAGCCGGATCGCCTGGAGCTCGGTGCGCAGGATCGCGAGCGGGAACCCGGGATCGCAGCCGCCCTCGGCTTGCATGCGAAGCCGCAGCCCACGCAAGCGCCGCCACCCGCGCGCTGGATCGCCACCGCCGTCGAGGGATGCGTCAATCACGCCGAGGCAGAACAACGCATCGCGTCGCGCGCTCGTCAGGCCCGCCCGCGCGAGATCGTCCCCTCCGATCTGCGTCCATGCGGCCTCCTGAAATCCGGCGGCCTCCGCCAGCTCGCGCGCGAGCGCGTGATGACCCGCATTCACCATCCATGCCAGCGCGCGTTCGAGCGTGCCGTCCCGCTCGGGCCCAGGCGGCAGCCCGAGCAAGCCCTCCACCGCGTTCGGATCGCCGGCCGCGGCGTCACATACCAGCGATTCGGCGCGTGCGGCCGAGGCGAGGGGGGCGGTTGGGCCATGCCGAACCTCGGCAGCGTCGGCGGCCAGCGCGAAGCGTCGCCCGAGCGCGGCACGCGGCGCCAGTGACTGGACGAGGCGCCGCGTGGCATCGGCGTAGAGCACGCCGCCGAGATCGAGCGCTTCCGCGATCTCGTCAGGGATGTGGTCCAGCGTCTCGAGATCGCAGCCGAAGCGGTGGCGGCAGAGCGCGTGAAGTGCCTCGTAGGCACGATTCGCGACCGCCCAGTCGCCCGCATGCGCCGCCTCCTGCAAGGCACGCTCTGCAATCATGCGCACGAGCTGCTCGTCGTCGGAGCGCGCCGAAACGGTGGCCATGTCCAGCTCGGCAAGATGCGGGATTGCCTCCGCGATCGTCTGCGCCTCCGCCACCCGATCGCCGACGAGCCGGACCGCTTGCAGCTCGGTGCGAAGGATCGCCAGCAGAAGGCATCCGGCAGGATCGGCGCCGGCGTCCAGCGATTTTCGGAGCCTGCGCAGCCGTCGTGAGCCGCGAATAGGATCGCCGCTGCCGTCGAGCTGCGCATCGAGGATCCCGAGACAGAGCAGGGCGTCACGCCGAGCATCCAGAAGCGGAGGCGGTAACGGATCCTCCTGGGCGTTGGCCCACGACGCTTCTTGCAAGCCGCTTGCGTCCGCCAAGCGGCGTCCGAGCTTGATGTGGCCAGCATTGACCAGCCACGCCAGCGCGCGTTCGACGATGGCGGACCGCGCCTCCGCCCCACCTGCGGGGGCGGCCGGAAGCGCAAGCAAGCCGTCGACCGCGGCGGGCTTTCCGGCGGCGGCGTCACAGAGAAGGCCCTCCGCGCGCGCAGCCCAGCCAATCATTTCGCTCATCCCATCTTCCATCGCCAGCTCGCCGAGCGCGCGGCGCAGCGCGGCGGCGGCGGCGGCGGCGGCGGCGAAGCACGGTCCGAGCTCCGCCCGCGCCGTCAGCTCCAGCGCGAGGCGACGCATCCCTTCGGCAAACAGTATGGCGCCGAGATTGAGAGGCATGAGCTCCGCGAGGCGCTCCAGCGGGGCACGTTCGGCTCCGTCGGGCAGGCGCTCGAGGCGGTCCAGGTCGAAGCCGAACCGATCGCGGCAGACCTCCCGCAGGAGGTCGTAGGCGCGCGATGCACGCGCCCAATCGCGGTCGTTGGTCGCCTCCTGCAGGCATCGCCCTGCGAACCCGAGCACAAGGTCGCTGTCGCGCGGAACCCTGCGGGACCGGTCTTCGAGATAGGCGCGATAGATGTCGCGCAGCACGTCCGGGTCGCACTCGAGTTCGAACGGCGTGTCGGATGCGAACGCGACGAGCGACATCGAATCGGTCTGCTGCCGGATGTGCGCAAACCCCGCCTCGCGGAGCAGCCGGTGCAGGCTCTCCGCCGTTTGCAGCACGAGGTGCAGACCGGGCGATAGCAGCGGGACGAGCACGCCCGGGCTCTGCGATCGCGCGATCTCGGCGGCATTCGGCGTGGTGAGGACGAGGATTCCGCCAGGTCGAAGCGTGCCGCGCAACGTGCGGAGGAACGCGGCCGGCGAGGTAACGTGCTCGATCGTCTCGGACGCCATGACCACATCGCAGCTACCCGCGAACTCAGGCTCGTGATCGGCGAGATAGCGCAGTTCGATCGGCAACCCGAGCAGCGTACGTCCGAGCGCGGAAAGGCCCGCAGGATCGATCCCCGCTCCGCGCCATCCTTTGGCGCGGAGCGCGAAATCGAGGCCGAAGCCAAAGCCGCAGCCCACTTCCAGATACGCGCTGCCGGGCGGCCGCGGCACCATCGCAAGCGGGCGCGTGATCAGAGAAATGCCGGCGCCCTGCTGAAGATAGAACGCCGTACGGCCCCGGCCGAGCATCGCCTCTTCGGTGTAATCGGGCGGAATCTGATCCTCGAAGAAGAGGCAGGTGCAATCCGGGCAGCTCAGCACTCGGCTATGCCGCATCGGGTGATCAGGTGTTGCGAAGTTGACAGTCAGCTTGACGGGCTTCGCCGTATTGCTCCCGCAATTCGGGCAACACAGCGTCAGGGCATCTGGCTCCGGCGCACCGGGCCAGGTCACCGTCGGCGGGGCGACCACCGACACGGCCGGAGGATCCGGCAGCGCGTCAGCGAGCTGCGGCAATGACGATTCGCGAGCTGCCGCCATTGTCGACCGCTACTCGGCGGTCTGTGTCGTATGCGCGACGAACATGCGGCGTCCCGTCGCGGGATTCGCCAGCTGCGGCACCCGTTGCAGCAGCGCACGATTCAGCTCCTCGCGCCTCGCCCAAAGCGAGCGGTACCAGGTCACGCGCTCTGCCGCCTGGTAGGCGAGCATGCGATCCCGCATCACGTAGCCGCGGCCGGCATCAGCGATCGCGCGGGTGCGCTCGGGTTGCGCCACCAGACGCGCAAGGCGCTGCTGCAGCTCGCTCGAGTCGCGGAATACGACGCCCGTGTGACCATCCACGATCGTCGATCCATAGACGACATCGCTTGCCAGCGCGGCGACACGCTGCGATGCGGCTTCTAGGAATTTCAGGTCCGACTTGCAGCGATTGAACGCCGTATCGGTCAATGGCATCAACGAAATCTCGCTGTGCGCGAGCAGGCGCAGGTAGACATCGTAGTCGCACAACGGGGTGAAGTTCTTGTGCGGCGTATCCAATGCGTCGTACAGACCGCGGTCGTTGACGATTTGGAAGAACAGGCGCTCTCCCACGAAACGGGCCACGTTGTTCAGCGCCTCGATGAAGGGTGGCCAATCCTGCTCGCGGTTCAGGCCACCGAAAAACAAGGTGAGCCGACCGGGATCCCCGAAGTTTCGCGGCTCGGGCAGAGACTGCATGGCATTCTTGAAGACGGCGACTTCGGGGTTGTCGCCGCGGAATACCTCGGCGAGCGGCTCCGTCGAGGTCTGCACGGCGTGAACCGCGCGGAAATTCTGGATGTCGTCGCGCTGGAGGATCGGGATGTAGTCCGGATGATCGTCGAACTCGCAGACGACGACGTAACCCAGAGCAAGTACGCGCCGGATCGGCTCGAGACCGTCGTCGCCCGTGAAGGCCGGGCGGTGGAAGATGAAGACCCTAGGACCGTCGACGGCGGACAGCGAGTCCGCATCGAATCCCTGCATGATTACGGTCGTGACCGTGCAATCCGTCGAGATCGCCTGCAACGGCTCGATCACGCGCACATGGCTGACCCCGCCGACCGGCGCCAGCATCGTCGAGACCACCGTGAGCTGCGGCTCCACCTGGCGTCTCGCGCGACAGACATATTGCAGCGGCGCCGCGCGGCTGAGATAGTCGTTGAGGTCGACACCAAGTGCGCGAAGGCCCGGCGCGATCGCATCGGCAAACTGTTCGGCCTTGTCGCGATCGAACACGCGCGCCGTGACGTCGTGCGGGATGAGGCCCGTGGCGGCAATCGCCCGCTTGGTTGTCTCCCACGTGAACCAGCGCAGATGGGAACGGTCCAGCAGCCCGGCATCCTCGTAGTCGAACGTGCCGCGGAGCAGCCTTTCCGCGAAGCTCCAATGGCTGACGTTCGGGATGCAGATCAGCATCGTCCCGTCGTCGCTCAGCAGTCGCGCGTGGGCCCGCAGCAGCGCCCAGGGGTCAACGAGGTGCTCGAGCGAATCGCCATATATGATGCAGTCGAATTGCCGAACGTCGAACGGTGCCGGCGTCTGCTCGACGTCGACATTCGCCACGCGGTCCAGCCGTGCGCGCGCGATCGCTGCACAGTCCGGATCCTTCTCGATGCCGAGATAGCGCGCCGCCGGATTACGCCGCTTGTAGTCCGCCCCAAGCGCGCCGGTGTTGCAGCCAACATCGAGGATCAGCCGGGCGCTCAGCGGGATCCGCTCGAGAAGCGCCGGATTGGCAACGTCGGGATACGGCTTCATCGTCGGGCTCGGCAGCTGCGATTACCCTCTGATCGGAAATGCCGGTCGGCGCAAGGGCGGGAATTCGCCGACCTGAGTCCCCGCCGTGCTATGCGGCCGGCCGGCCGATCGCGTGATAGCTGAACCCGACCTGGCGCATCGCCACGGGATCGTAGACATTCCGCAGATCGACCACCACCGATCCACGCATCGAGGTCTTCAGCCGCGCTGGTGAGAGCGCGCGGAACTCGTTCCACTCGGTGATCACCACGAGCGCGTCTGCTCCCTCAGCCGCGTCCATCGCGTCGGTGCAGTAATGCACCGACGCCGGCAGCAGCGGGCGCGCGGCTTCCATCCCCTCGGGGTCGAAAGCGCGGATCACGGCGCCGTCCTCGCAAAGCCGGGAGACGATCGGCAGTGACGGCGCATCGCGCATGTCGTCGGTCTCCGGTTTGAAGGTCAGCCCGAGCACGGCGACGGTCTTGCCGCGGATCGATCCGCCGCACGCCGCGACGATCCGCGCCGCCATGGTCGCCTTGCGGGCATCATTGACGAGCACGACCGTTTCGACCAGGCGCGACGGGGCCCCCGCATCTTGCGCGATCCGGGTGAGGGCGAGCGTATCCTTAGGGAAACACGAGCCCCCGAAACCGGGACCGGCATGGAGGAACTTGCGGCCGATGCGGCCGTCGAGCCCGATCCCGCGTGCCACGTCGTGGACGTCGGCGTGCAGCTTCTCGCAGAGATCCGCCATCTCGTTGATGAACGTGACCTTCATCGCCAGGAAGGCGTTCGCCGCGTATTTGACCAGCTCGGCGGTTTCGATCCCGGTGAAGACGATCGGAGCCTCGATCAGATAAAGCGGGCGATAGAGCGTGCGCAGGATCGCCTGCGCGCGCGCGCTCTCGCATCCGATCACCACCCGGTCGGGGCGCATGAAGTCGCCGATCGCGCTGCCTTCGCGGAGGAACTCGGGGTTCGAGGCGACATCGAAATCGAGATCCGGACGCGCCGCTTTCACGATCTCCTTGATGTGCCGGCCGGTGCCGACCGGCACCGTCGATTTCGTGACGATGACCGCGTAGTCCGTCATCACGCGCGCGATCTGTTCGGCGGCGGCGTAGACATAGCTGAGGTCGGCGTGGCCGTCGCCGCGGCGCGTCGGCGTGCCGACCGCGATGAACACGGCCGATGCGCCGGCCACGGCTGCGCCGATATCGTTGCCGAAGGTTAGGCGGCCTGCAGCGACGTTCTCGGCAACCAGCCGGTCGAGTCCGGGTTCGTAGATCGGGATCCGGCCGTCGGTCAGGGCGGCGAGCTTGGCCTCGTCGGCTTCCACCACTGCAACCTCGAGGCCGAACTCCGCGAAACAGGCGCCGGATACCAAGCCGACATATCCGCCGCCGATCATCGCGATGCGCAAAGCCGTTCTCCGTAGGGGTGCGGCGCCTTCAAGCATAAAGCTGCCGTGCTGACCACCGCCGGGGCCGCGGCCGCAGCCTGTATGTGCATCTTCACGGGCGCCGGGCGCCCTCCCGTGCGCGCCGTTGCGCTATCTCATCGAGTGCGGCCTGGGCTCGCCGATCCCGGCTCAACCGCTCGGCTTCGAGCTGTGCGTCCAGGAGCTTCGAGACGGCCTCGACCGCCGACCGCGCAGAGGTCACGTGGGCACGCGCGTGCGTCGAGGACGCCTGCGCCGATAGCACCGATGCCTCGGCATCCCGTCGGGCGCGCAGGCCGAGCGGCAGCCAACGTGCGTACGCCTCGACGGCCGTATCGGTTGAGGCGAGATCGACGGCAGCGCCGTGCTCTCGCCGGATCGCTTCCTCGGCGGCGCGCAGCATTGCCTCCGCCTCCGCCTCCGCGGCGAGGCTGGCGGCGAGCGCCCGCTGCGAGGTGTCCAGGGCCTCCTTGCGGATCCGGAGCAGGCGCTCGAGCCCGAGGCGCGAGGCGGTCATAGAGCCACTCCGAGGACGCCGCCAAGCCGAGAGAAGCTCTCCGCCAGCGCGCATCCTCCGTCGCGACCTTGCCGAAGCAGCGCCTCGATACGGGGGGCGAGCGCGAGCGCTTCGTCGGTTTCGGGGTCGGTGCCGCCCTGGTAGGCGCCGAGACGGACCATGTCGGCCATGTCGGCCGCGCGCGCGAGAATGGCGCGGGCGCGCCGGACCAGTGCGTGTTCCGCCTCCGACAGGCAGCCGGGGACGGTGCGCGACAGCGAGCGGAGAACGTCGACGGCCGGAAAGCGTCCGCTCTCGCCGATGCGCCGATCGAGCACGACATGCCCGTCGAGGATGCCGCGGACCGCGTCCGCGACCGGCTCATTATGGTCGTCGCCCTCGACGAGGACCGTGAACAACCCGGTGATCTGGCCCGCGCCGCCCGCCTGCTCGGGACCAGGGCCAGCGCGCTCCAGTAGCTGGGGCAACTCGGCGAAGACGCTCGGCGGATAGCCGCGGGTCGCCGGCGGCTCGCCGGCCGAGAGCCCGATTTCCCGCAAGGCGAGGCAGAAGCGGGTGACGCTATCCATCAGCAGTAGTACGCTCTTGCCCTGATCGCGGAAGTGCTCGGCAACGGTCATCGCCGCGTAGGCTGCTTCGCGGCGCAACAGCGGCGGGCTGTCGGACGTCGCGAGGACGCAGACCGAACGCGCGCGCCCATCCTCGGCAAGATCGTCCTCGAGAAATTCACGCACCTCACGGCCGCGCTCGCCGACGAGGGCGATCACCACGACCTCGGCCTTCGTATGCCGTGCGAGCATCGCGAGCAGCGTCGATTTTCCGACTCCGGAACCCGCGAACAGACCGAGCCGCTGCCCTTCCCGGCATGTCGTGAACAGATCGAGGACACCTACGCCAAGATCGATCCGCGGCCCCAGCCGCGCGCGCAACGTCGCTGCGGGCGGTGCCGCCCGGACCGCCCGCGCCGGACCGCGCGGCAGCGGCCCCCGCCCGTCGAGCGGGCGGCCCAGCGGGTCGATCACCCGCCCGATCCAGGCATCCGATATGCGGAGCATCGCGGCCGGGGAGGCGCCCCGTAAAAGCGGCACTCGGGCCAGGGCGCCCGGGCCGATCCCTTCGGCGGTCCCGAATGTCATCGCGTGTGCGGCACAGGCTTCAAACCCCACGATCTCGGCGTCGACAGGCGACCCTCGCCCCGCGATCTCGATGCGGTCGCCGACGGAGAGATGGCCCGAGAGTCCGGCTATCCGCAGCATCAAACCCGAGACCGACGTGACGCGCCCGGCCAGCACGGCCGACGCCGTCTCCTCCAGTCGCGCGGCGGCGGACGTACAACGGTCGGCGAGGCTCAGCGTGCGCATGGATCGATGCCAGACCTAATGTTCGATTCACGGGTCATTGACGTTGTTTTGAGACGGCGATATGGCGCTTTTTACCACCATAGGATGAAAAATCGGTAGTCGAATAGGTGGCTCTCGGCGTATGATGCAATCATAGATAGCAAAAGAGGTATCCTATGCGCGTCCTTCTCGTCGAAGATGAGCTGACCACCGCGCGCGGCATCACGCTCATGTTGAAATCGACCGGCGCGGTTATCGACCAAGCCGATACCGGGGAGGAGGCGATGGAACTCGCCCGGCATTACGACTACGATATCGTCATTCTCGACCTCATGCTTCCCGACATGGAAGGCTATGAGGTGGTCCGCCGGGTTCGCGCGGCCCGCAACGAGGTGCCGATCCTGATCCTGTCCGGCTTGTCGCGGCCGCAGGAGAAGGTGAAGGGACTGGCGATCGGCGCCGACGACTTCATCACGAAGCCGTTCGATAAGGCGGAGCTAATCGCCCGGCTGCAGGCGGTCGTCCGGCGCAGCAAGGGCTTCAGTCAATCGGTGCTTCGCGTGGGGCCACTGCGCCTGAACCTCGAAAGCCGCGAGGTGTCGGTCGGCGACACGCCGGTTCATCTTACCGGGAAGGAATATTCGATCCTCGAGCTGCTGGTGCTCCGCAAGGGCGCCGTCCTCACCAAAGAGGCGTTCCTCAATCATCTCTACGGCGGCATGGACGAGCCCGAGATGAAAATCATCGACGTCTTCATCTGCAAGCTGCGCAAGAAGCTCGCCCAGGCCGGCACGGGCAGCCTGATTTCCACCGTCTGGGGCCGCGGCTACATGATGCGGGACGTCGCGGCGGATGCGGGCGCACCGTCGTTCGCGCCGCCTGCGCAAGCCGAACTCGGCGCGTTCACCGCCGCCTGACCGGCTGGCTGGCTGGCTGGAAACCCGGTATTCGAGCCGACTGGCCAGCGCCGCGCTAACGCGCGGGAGGAGCGGAAGAGGTGGCAGCGCCACGCGATGCGCCGGATGCCGAACGGCCGCCGACGCTGGCGATCGACGCGGCTGGGGTTGCAACGATCCGGCTCAACCGGCCGCGGCACCACAACCGACTCGAACCCGGCGACGTGGGCGTGCTCCGCGACATTATTCGCTCCGTCGCTGCGTCCAAGGCCGCACGGGTCGCCGTCGTCGCCGCATCGGGGCGCACCTTCAGCGCCGGCTACGACCTTGCGGATCTCGGAAAACCGGGGAGCGAGCGCGCCGACGAGGGGATCGCGATCCTCGCCGAGACGATCGACGAACTGGAAGCCTGCCCGGTCCCGACGGTCGCGGCGCTGAACGGTCCGGTGTTCGGCGGCGGCACCGATCTCGCCCTCGCATGCGACTTCCGGGTGGGGACGCCGGCGTGCGGCCTGCGGATGCCGGCGGCCCAGTTCGGGTTGCACTACTACCACGGCGGGATGCGCCGGTATGTCACACGGCTCGGCCTCGGCGCGGCGAAGCGCCTGTTCCTCCTTGCGGAGACAATCGACGCGGGGGAGATGCGCCAGATCGGCTTCCTCGACGAGATCGTCCCCGACGCCGACGCGCTCGTCGCCCGTGTGGACGAGATCGCCCGCGCCATCTGTGGGGCGACGGACCACGCAGTGGTCGCCAGCATGAAAGCGTGCCTGAACCGGATTGCAGCCGGCGACATGGACCCGTCGCAGGCCGAGCAGGCCTGGGCGCGAACGCGCCGTTCCCCTCAGGTCGGCCAGGCTGTCACGGCGGCCCGCGCCCGTCCGCCGCGGGTCAGACCGTGAATTGCTCGGCGAGGATGCGTTCCGAGAGGCCGTGATCGGGATCGAACAAGACATTCGCCTGGACGCTTTGATGCTCGCCCACTTGCACACGCACGATGTCCCGCACCTCGATCGAATCCGCGACCGCTGCGACTGGGCGCTTGGCGGGCTCCAGCACCTCGAACACCACCTCCGCCGAGCTCGGCAACAGAGCGCCGCGCCAGCGCCGGGGGCGGAACGCACTGATCGGCGTCAGCGGAAGCAGGTTGGCCGAGAGCGGCACGATCGGGCCATGCGCGGACAAGTTGTACGCTGTCGAGCCTGCCGGCGTGGAGACCAGGATCCCGTCGCACATGAGCTCCTCTAGCCGCACGCGACCGTCCACGATCACCCGGATTTTCGCGGTCTGGCTCTGCTGCCGCAGCAACGAGACCTCGTTGAGCGCCAACGCCTCGATCTCGCCGCCGCCCGCCGTGCGTGCCCGCATACGGAGCGGCCGGAGCACCGCCGCCTGAGTCCGCGACAGTCGGTTAGGGAGGTCGTCGCTGGAATAGGGGTTCATCAGGAAACCGACGGTGCCGAGGTTCATTCCGTAGACCGGCGTGTCGCGACCGAGCACGCGATGCAGCGTCTCCAGCATGAAGCCGTCGCCGCCGAGCGCGACCACGACATCTGCCGCCTCGAGCGGAGCGTCGCCATAGCGTGCGATCAGGTCCCCGCGCGCGTCCGCTGCCTGCGCGGTAGGCGCCGCCGTGAAGGCGATGTGGTGATATTCGGCGGGCGGCGCCGGTAGCGGCTCAGCGCCAACCAGCGGCGGCTTGACCGCTGAACAGTCTGGCGGCGCGGCGCTCACGCGGGCGTCCCGTGCTCCAGGGCGGCAACGGTCCCCGCCCTCACCCGCACGACATCGACGCGCATCCGGGCCTCCCGCCGCGTGCCAGCTAGCCTTATCGCGGCTGCCCCGGCCAGTCGAGGCGCGGCTCCTCGCGCCCCGTGCGGCGGCGCGCGTCGTCGGCGGGCGATACGATCCGGGCCTCCCGGCGCGGCGGAACGGGCGGCGGCCCGTCCTGGCGCAGCGGCGGTTCGGAGTCTGGTGAATCGAGATAGGAGGGGTCGCCTTCAGGGAGGCGCAGGATGAGGGCGCGAATCTCGCCCTGGATCTCGTCCAGGCGCGCCTCGATGACGTCGAGCCGTCCTTTCACGCCGAAGACGCTGAACGGCATCAACAGGAAGAGCAATGCGTAGAGCAGCGCCGGGATCAGTACTGCGACGGGCACCCACCAGGGGAGCCACGCCGGCAAGGCGAGCGGGAGGTTCATGGCGCCATTCTAGCCCATGTCGGCATCTGAAACGACGCGGCCGACTAGCGTGGCTCTTGCGGGCGTGCGATTTCTCCCGGCCGCCCAAGGAAGTTCATATGCTGCTGCTGATACCGGGTCCCGTCACCACCAGGCCGGAAGTCCGCGCCGCGATGGCTCAGGACGTGGCGCCCTGGGACAACGACACGCGGGCATTCTACAGTGCGCTCAAGGCCCGTGTTCTCGCGATCGCCGGTGGACGGGAGCCGGAGTACGCCGCACTGCCGCTCCAGGGCTGCGGTCACTTCGCGACCGAAGCGGCGATCCGCAGCTTCGTGCCCGCCGGAGGTCGCCTACTCGTGCCCCTGACCGGCCACTACGCCGAGCGCATGGTGCGGCTTGCCCGCGAGGCCGGACGCGAGGTGACCGAGGTTCCGGTGTCCGAGACCGAGCCGGTCTCTCCCGCGGACCTTGCAGCGGCGCTCGCGGCAGATCCGGCTTCCTCGCATGTCGGGCTTGTCTACAGCGAGACGAGCTCCGGGGTGATCCACGACGTGGCCGCGCTCGGCGCCGTGGTGCGGGCAGCCGGACGACGGTTGCTCGTCGACGGCGTCTCCGCCTTCGGCGCGCTTCCGCTCGAGGTGTCGGCGCAGCCAGAGCTCGATGCGGTTTGGTTTTCCAGCAACAAATGCCTCGAAGGCTTGCCCGGCGTTACCTTCACCATCGTCCGCGCGGACCGGCTGGCAGGGGCGGCGGGCGGGGCCGGTAGCTGGTCGTTCGACCTTGCCGATACCTACGCCAACCACCTGCGCGCATCCGGCGTCTTTCGGTTCACACCGCCGGCGCAGATACTCAGCGCTCTGGCCGTCGCGCTCGACCTATTCGACGCGGAGGGCGGCCAGCCGGCACGGCTCGCACGCTATCGTGCGAACGCCGACACGCTTTGCCGGTCGATGCGTGCGATCGGGCTGTCGCCGACGCTGCCGGCCGACGTGCAAGGCCCGATCATCGTCAACATCGACGCCCCAGACGACCCCGCCTGGGCGCTACAAGGCTTCGTGGATCGGCTCAAGGCACGCGGCTTCCTGATCAGCAATTTCGCCAATACGGCGCACCCGAGCTTTCGCGTCGGCTGCATCGGCGCCGTCGAGCCCCGGGACATGTGCGCGTTCGCCGCCGCCGTCGACTCGGCGCTCGACGACATGGGGGTGCGCAGCCGTGCCCCGCTCCGCCACGCGGCATAGTTCGCCCGATGCCTGGGGACCTGGAAATCGCGCGCGCCGCGAAATTGCGGCCGATCGCGGAGATCGCGTCCCGTGCAGGAATCGATCCCGGCGCGCTGGAGCCGTTTGGACGGTTCAAGGCGAAGATCGGCCTCGATTTCGTCAGCTCGGTGCAGGACCGGCCCGATGGCGCGCTCGTGCTGGTCACCGGCATCAACCCGACAGCGGCCGGCGAGGGAAAGACCACGACCACGATCGGGCTGGGCGACGCGCTCAACGCGAGCGGCGCGCGTACGATGATCTGCCTGCGCGAGCCGAGCCTGGGCCCGTGCTTCGGCGTCAAGGGCGGGGCAACGGGCGGCGGGCGGGCGCAAGTCGCGCCGATGGAGGAGATCAACCTCCATTTCACGGGCGATTTTCACGCGATCACCTCGGCGAACAACCTGCTCGCCGCCATGGTCGACAACAGCCTCTATTGGCGTGCGGCGACCGGCCTCGATCCGCGCCGCATCACGTGGCGGCGCAGCCTCGATACGAACGATCGGGCGCTGCGGAGTATCGTCAACGGGCTCGGCGGGGTCGCCACGGGCAGCCCCCGCGAGGACGGGTTCGACATCACCGCCGCATCTGAGGTGATGGCGGTGTTCTGCCTCGCGCTCGACCTCGATGACCTTCAGGCGCGGCTCGGCCGGATGGTGGTCGGCAGCCGCAAGGATGGCAGCTATGTGATTGCGGCCGACCTCAAGGCGAATGGCGCCATGGCGGCGCTGCTGCGGGACGCGTTCATGCCGAATCTGGTGCAGACGCTGGACGGCTCGCCCGCGCTCATCCACGGAGGGCCGTTCGCCAACATCGCGCATGGCTGCAATTCGGTGATCGCGACGAAGCTCGGCCTCAAACTCGCGGACTTCGTTGTCACCGAGGCAGGGTTTGGCGCCGATCTGGGCGGCGAGAAGTTCCTCGACATCAAATGCCGCGCCGCGGGCCTCGCGCCCTCCTGCGCCGTCGTGGTTGCGAGCGTGCGTGCGCTGAAGTTGCACGGCGGCGTCGCGCGCGGCGCGCTCGAACACGAGGACGTGAACGCTGTGCGGCGCGGCAACGCCAATCTCGCCCGGCACGTCGAGAACATGGGCAAGTTCGGAATACCGGTGGTGGTCGCGCTTAACCGATTCACCTCCGACACCGACGCGGAAATCGCGGTGGTGCGGGACGCGATGACGGCGCTCAAAACGGAGATGTGCCTCTGCACGCATTGGGCCGACGGGGCGGCCGGCGCGGCCGACCTTGCCAGGGCAGTCCGCGCTTGTACCCGGGACAAATCAGCTTTTGCGCCGCTCTATCCCGACTCGCTCCCGCTCGCCGAAAAGCTCCGGACCATCGCGCGCGAGATCTATCGCGCGGCCGACGTAACGATCCCTCCCCCCGTCGCGCAGCGGCTTGCGGTTTTCGAGGCGGCAGGGTTCCGAAATCTGCCAGTCTGCATCGCCAAGACGCCGTACAGCTTCAGCGCCGATTCCACGCTGATCGGAGCGCCGAGCGGCCACACGCTTCCGGTGCGTGAAGCCCGGCTATCGGCCGGTGCGGGCTTCGTCGTGGTGATCGCGGGCGAAATCATGACGATGCCCGGGCTACCGCGTGTGCCCGCTGCGGAGACGATCGGCCTTGACACCGAAGGCCGGATCGTCGGCCTGTTCTGACGGCCGCTGCGGGTTCAGCTCTGCAGCGGCAACAACTCGAGAAGATCGTCGGGCAGAGGGGCCGCGAGGGTGTCGTCATAGCGGCGTTGCAATTCGACGCGCAGCCACTCGCGCACCACGAAATCATCCCGTGGTGACGGGCGCTGCGCGTAGCGATCGCGGCAATCCTCTGATTCTCGCATGGAGAGTAAAAAGAGAATCGTTCAGGACGGGTTTCGGCCAGTCTGGTCGCCAGACGTTAAAACTCTGTATGTGGCAGGCAACGGACAGCTCAGGGTTTCGGCAAACCCGCGGCTTGCAGCACGAATTGCGCGAGCGCGCGCCCGAGGCAGGCATGGACCGCGCTCGCCACGCTTTCCCGGTTGGCGCGATCCGCCCGCTCCATGTCGATGCTGCCGACTTCGACCCAATGCTTCATCAGATCGAAGCGCGGGAACAGCGCGGCGCCCGAGAACGCGCCCGCCTGCCGCATGATCTGGAGATACGGATCGAGGTTCGCGTTCGCCCGCAGGAATCGGCTGAACTGCGGATCGACTAGAATAACGTCGGCACCCGCATCGTGAGCGGCCTCGATGCC
>DATAPS010000234.1:0-15282 GCA_036265085.1 Acetobacteraceae bacterium
ACGCCGAGAAGGCCGCGCACGCCGCCGGCCTGCCGCCGCCGGTCTGGCCGCAGCCGCCGCAGCCGGCGCGGATCCGCAAGCAGCCGCCGTTCCGCTTCTACATCACGAGCCACGGACCGCCGCTGCGCGCGTGATCGCGCGACCCGGCGCCGCACCCCGTCGCGGCCGCACCGGACGACTGTACCCCGCCCGGCGACCGGGACGGGACCGCATCGCGCGCGCTCCACGCGCTCGACATGAACCGCGTCGGAGACATCCGGCACGGCATGCGGACGCATCCGCGCGACCGCTCGTCGCCGTCCGGCGCGACGTGATCGACGCCAACCTCGGCCCATTCCGTTCTTGTGCGCACCGGCTTCGGCTGACATGACCGCCCAGACGCTTTGGATCAACCGCGGGGGGCCCACGCCTTAGCCGCAAGGGGGGCAGGGGTGAACGATGCGCTTGCCGACACGGCGCCCGCGATCGCACTTCACGGCGTCTGCAAGCGATACGAGACGCGCGACGGTGCGGTCGATGCGCTTGTGCCGACCGATCTCGACGTCCGGCGCGGCGAGCTGGTCGTGGTCCTCGGGCCGTCGGGCTGCGGCAAGACGACGCTGCTCCGGCTGATGGGTGGGCTGCTCCAGCCGAGTTCCGGCACCCTGCGAGTCGCGGGGTGCGACCTGTGGAACGGCAACGCCAGGAGTGGGGAGGCGGCGCGAAATCTCGGGATGGTGTTTCAGGACGCCGATCTGTTTCCTTGGTACACCGTCGAAGCGAACATCGCGCTCCCGCTCGCCCTGCGCGGCGTGGGCAGAGGGGAACGTCAGAGGCGCGCGCGAGAGCTCGCGCGGCTGGTGGGGATTTCCGGGTTCGAGAGAAGCTGGCCCCGTGAGCTTTCGGGCGGAATGCGGCAGCGGGCGGCGATCGCGCGCGCGCTTTCCTATGCCCCCGAGATCCTGCTCATGGATGAGCCGTTCGGCGCTCTCGACGCGCTGACGCGCGACGCGATGAATGTCGAGTTGCAGCGTATCTGGCTGGAAACGGGCTGCACCATTGTCCTGGTGACGCACAGCATCGCGGAGGCCGTATATCTCGCCGACCGCGTGGTGCTGCTCTCGCCCCGGCCGGGGCGCGTCGATTGCATCGTCGACGTCGGCTTTCGCCGCCCACGCTCCCTGGAGATCCAGGCGATGCCGGAATTCCAGCGGATCGCGGCGGGGCTGCGGCGCCGGCTCGGCGCGGGTGTCGCCTGATGCGCCGGCGGCCGCTCGAATGGGTCGCCGCGCCCGCGCTGCTGATCCTGATGATCGCGGCGTGGCACGCCTATGTCGTCGGCGCCGGCGTCTCGGCTTTCATTCTGCCCCCGCCGGCCGACGTCTGGGCCGCGCTCGCCGATCTGCTCGCGACGCCGGCCACATGGCGTCATGTCGAGATCACCGTCGAGCAGACCCTTGCCGGCTTTATGGTGGCGGTTGCCGGCGGCGTGCTGACCGGGATCGCGGTGGGCAAGCTGCGCTGGCTCGAGCGGACGCTCAGCCCGTTCATCGTCGCGAGCCAGGTGGTGCCGAAAGTGGCGCTGGTGCCGCTGTTCATCGTGTGGTTCGGGTTCGGCAGCACGTCGAAGATCGTGATCGCCGCGGTGATCGCCTATTTCCCGATCTTCACCAATGCGGTGCTCGGGGTGAAATCGATCGACGCGGGGCATCGCGACGTGATGACGAGCCTGAACGCGACGGCGTGGCAGCGCTTCACCCGCCTCGACCTGCCGTCTTGCGCGCCCTACATCCTCAGCGGGATGGAGGTCGGCATGGTGCTCGCCATCATCGGCTGTGTGGTGGCGCAGTTCCTCGGCGGGAATTCTGGCCTCGGCTATCTGCTCGTCGCGAAGATGAACGCCTATCAGACCGACGCGCTGTTCGCGGTGATCGCGCTGCTGACACTCGTCGGGCTCGCGTTCTACGCCGCGGTCGGCATCGTGAGGCGGCTGCTGATCCCGTGGCACGACTCGGCGCGCTGAGCGGTTGCGGCAGCGTGCGGCGACTGTATCCTGCTGGCGACCGGGACGGGAACGCATGACGCGCGAGATCAGGCTCAACGCGTTCGACATGAACTGCGTCGGACACATCCAGCACGGCATGTGGACGCATCCGCGCGACCGCTCGACCGACTACACCGACATCGCGTATTGGACGTCGCTCGCGCGCACGCTGGAGCGCGGGCTGTTCGACGGCATCTTTCTCGCCGACGTGCTCGGCGTCTACGACGTGTATGGCGGAACCCCGGATGCGGCGCTGCGGAATGCGGTGCAGGTGCCGGTGAACGACCCGATGCTGCTGATCCCCGCGATGGCGGTTGTGACCGAACATCTCGGCTTCGGCGTGACGTGCAATACGAGCTACGAGCCGCCGTATCTGTTCGCCCGTCGGATGTCGACGCTCGACCATCTCACGCGCGGGCGGATCGGCTGGAACATCGTCACCGGCTATCTCGACAGCGCGGCACGCGGGATCGGGCAGGAGCGGCAGGCCGCGCATGACGACCGCTACGATCGCGCGGACGAATACATGTCGCTCGTGTACCGGCTGTGGGAGCAGAGCTGGGAGGACGGCGCGGTGCTGCGCGATCGCGCGCGCGGCGTGTTCACCGATCCGGCGCGCGTGCATCCGGTGCGGCAGGACACCGGCGCTTACCGGATGAACGCGATCCATCTCTGCGAGCCGTCGCCGCAGCGGACGCCGGTGCTGTATCAGGCCGGCTCGTCGGAACGGGGGCGGCGGTTCGCGGGGGAGCATGCGGAATGCGTGTTCCTGAATGCGACGACGCGGAAGAATGTCGCGTCGCTCGCAGGGGATATCCGCTCGAAGGCGGCTGCCGCCGGACGGGATCCCCGCGACATCGCGATGTTCGTCGGCGCGAGCGTGGTTGTCGGGCGGACGGAAACGGAAGCTCGGGAGAAATTCGACGACTACCGCCGGCATGCGAGCGTCGAGGGTGCGCTGGCGCACTTCTCCGCGGGAACCGGCATCGACTTTGCGAAATTCGATCTCGACGAGCCGATCGAGCACCGGCGCACGCAAGCCAATCAGTCGAACGTCGAGGCGATCACCACGCGCAGCGCGGATGCCTGGACCAAGCGCAAGCTGATCGACAGCTTCGTCCTCGGCAGCCGCCAGCCGCCGATCGTGGGGTCCGCGGAACAGGTGGCGAACGAACTGCAAGCCTGGGCGGAGGAATGCGACATTGACGGCTTCAACCTGTCGCGCACCGTCATGCCGGAATGCGTCGTCGATTTCGTCGATCTCGTCGTGCCGATCCTGCAGGAGCGCGGCGCCTGCAAGCGCGCTTATGCGCCGGGGACGCTGCGGGAGAAACTGTTCGGGCCGGGACGTGCGCGATTGCCGCCCACCCATCCCGCGAGTCTCGTGCGTGTGGAGGAGCCGGCATGAGAGCCGCAGTCATTCATGCGCCGCACGATTTGCGGATCGACGACGTGCCGCTCGATGAATGCGGGCCGGAAGAAGTCGTGGTCCGCGTGCGGGCCGGCGGCATCTGCGGCTCCGATCTGCACTATTACCATCACGGCGGGTTCGGGGTCGTTCGGATCCAGCATCCGATGGTGCTCGGGCACGAGGTTGCGGGCGAAGTGCTATCGGTCGGCAGAGCGGTCGAGAGCGTGGCGCCCGGCGACACCGTTGCGATCAATCCGAGCCTCGCCTGTGGTGCGTGCCGGTTCTGCCTCGCGGGTCAGCCGAACCACTGCACGGACATGCGGTTCTACGGCAGCGCGATGCGGGTGCCGCACATCCACGGCGGCTTCCGCGAACAGCTCGTGTGCGACGCACGCCGCGCAATTCCCGCCCGGATCGCCCCGGAGCGCGCGGCCTTTGCGGAACCCCTGTCGGTCTGCCTGCACGCGGTACGTCAGGCCGGGCCGATGCTCGGGCAGCGCGTGCTCGTGACCGGCGCGGGGCCGATCGGCTGCCTCTCCGTGCTTGCCGCGCGGCAGGCCGGGGCAGGGGAGATCGTGGCGACCGACCTGCTCGCGGCACCGCTCGCGACCGCGCGGCGGGTCGGCGCGGATGAGACGCACGATCTTCGGGCCGAACCGGATGCGCTGCGCAGATACGAGGCGGACAAAGGCTATTTCGACGTCGCGCTCGAAGCGTCGGGCAGCGCCGCCGCGCTCTCCGCCGCGCTCGCGGTCGTGCGGCCGGGCGGGACGATCGTGCAGATCGGGATCAGTGTCGGTGAGGTAACGCTGCCGCTGAACGCGCTGGTCGCCAAGGAGATCACGCTGCGCGGCACGTTCCGCTTCCACGAGGAGTTCGGCTGGGCCGTTCGCTTGCTCGAGCAGGGTCTCGACGTCAGCCCGCTGCTGACCGAGATCGTCCCGCTCGCGGAGGCGGTGCGGGCGTTCGACCTTGCCAGCGACCGGTCGCGCGCGATGAAGGTCCTGCTCGCGCTCTGATCGTTGCCCTTCGGCTTTTGTCTCGACGCTTCACCCGCATCCGTGCATCGTTCGCGGCAACACAATCGAGAGGAGCAATGACGCCGCTCGCGCAATCGGTCGATACAAGGCCCAATAGTCGCGCGTCCATGGCGGGGCTGCTCGCGGTTCGCGGCGTGACGAAGTCGTTCGGCGCGGTGCGGGCGCTTGACGGCATCGATCTCGAGATCGGCGCGGGCGAGGTTGTCGGGCTGATGGGCGACAACGGCGCCGGCAAATCGACACTGACAAAAATCATCGCCGGTAATTTCCCGCCGACCGACGGCGAGATGCGGCTCGAGGACGCGCCGGTCGCGTTCCATACGCCCGCCGCCGCGCGCGATGCCGGGATCGAGGTCATGTATCAGGACCTGGCCATCGCCGAGAACCTGACGGCGGCGGCGAACGTGTTCCTCGGGCGCGAGCAGGTCCGGCGCTTAGGGCCGTTCCGCGTTCTCGACCATCGTGCCATGAACCGCCGCGCCGCCGAGCTGTTCCGCGAGCTGAAGAGCGAGACGCGGGCGGACGACATCGTCAAGCAGATGTCCGGCGGCCAGCGGCAGGCCGTCGCGATCGCGCGCACCCGGCTCGCGCGGGCCAAGCTCGTGCTGATGGACGAGCCGACCGCGGCGATCTCGGTGCGCCAGGTCGCGGAGGTGCTCGATCTCATTCGCCGACTCCGCGACGGCGGGACGAGCGTGATGCTGATCAGCCACCGCATGCCCGACGTGTTCACTGTATGTGATCGCGTCGCCGTGCTGCGCCGCGGACGGAAGGTGGCGGACAAGCCGATCGCGCAGACATCGCCGGAGGAGGTCACCGGCCTCATCACCGGCGCGATCACGGCCGCCTGAGCAATGTCCACGACGACCGAATTCACCAACATCTCGCGCGCCGCCTGGCACCGCCGCGGATTCTTCGCGGGGCAGACCGCTTACGTCACGCTCGCCTTCATCGTGATCTGCGCCATCGTCGCGGTCTCCGCCGGCAATTTCGCGACCACCAATAACCTCCTGAACATCTCTCGCAACTTCAGCTACATCGCGATCATGTCGCTCGGGATGACGATCGTCATCATCACCGGCGGCATCGATCTCTCGGTGGGCTCGGTCTGCGCACTCGTCGCGGTGTGCTCGATGATCGTGATGCGAGCGGTTGCGGGCAGCGCGCTCGTGGCGCTTCCCTACGCGACGCTGATCGTCCCGATCATCGCCGGTCTCGCACTCGCCGCGCTGATCGGGCTCATCAACGGCATCATGATCGCGCGCGTCGGGCTGTCGCCGTTCGTGACGACGCTCGGCATGCTGTCGATCTGCCGCGGCCTCACCTACGTCATCACCCAGGGCCGCGGGCAGAGCCCGACCGGACCCGACGTCAACGCGTTCTTCACGATCACCAACGGCGTGGCGGGCGGTTTGCCGATCCAGGTGATCTACATGCTCGTCGCTGCGGGGGTGATGGGGCTCGCGCTGCATCACAGCCGCTGGGGCCGGCATCTGTTCGCGATCGGCGGCAGCGAGCAGGCGGCGCTGCGGACCGGCGTGCGCGTCAATCGTGTCAAGATCGGCGCCTATGTGCTGTGCAGCGTCGCCGCGGGGGCGGCCGGCATCCTGCTCGCCGGCTGGCTCGGCTCCGCGCCCGCCAATCTCGCGAGCGGCTACGAGCTGCGCGTCATCGCCGCCTCGGTCATCGGCGGTGCCAATCTCGCGGGCGGCGTCGGCGGTCCGACGGGCGCGGTGATCGGGGCGGCGCTGATCGAGGTGATCCGCAACGGCCTCGTGCTCGGGCGTGTCGATGCCTACTGGCAGGACGCGCTGATCGGGCTGATCATCATCCTTGCCGTGCTGGTCGACAAGCTGCGCACGCGCCAAGCGCAATGAACGGTTCAACGAGGGGAAACACCAATGAAACTGTCCCGCCTGCTCCTGCTGGCCGCGACCGCCTTTGGGCTCGCGATCGGCGCCGCATCCGCGGCCGACAAGAAGCTGCAATTCGCGGTCGTGCCGAAGGCGATGAACAACCCGTATTTCGACCTTTCGCGCGACGGCTGCATGGCGCGCGCGAAGGAGCTCGGGAACGTCGAGTGCATCTATCGCGGGCCGATCGAGCACGAGCCGGCGTCGCAGGTGCAGATCATCCAGGATCTCATCACACAGGGTGTCGACGGCCTGGCGATCTCGGTTTCCGACGCGGAAGCGGCGGTCGGCGTGATCAAGCAGGCGCGCGACGCCGGCATCGCCGTCATCACGTTCGATGCGGACAGCCCCAGTTCGGCGCGGCAGGCTTACGTCGGCACTGACAATAAGGCGATGGGTGCGGAGCTCGGCAAACAGCTGATCAAGGTGCATCCCACGCCGGGCATCTACATCACCCAGTCCGGCGGCCCGGCGGCGCAGAATCTGAACGAGCGGCTCGAAGGACTGAACAGCACACTGCAGGCGGCGGGCTGGAAGATCGCGCCGGGTTCGCCGTCGTACTGCAACGACGACTCCGCCCTCGCCAACCAGCAACTCGCCGACATGTACGCGGCGAACCCGAATGCGAGCGCGATCGTGCCAGTGGGCGGATGGGCGCTGTTCGCACCGGAGGCCTACAAGAGCTTCGTCAATGGGCACAAGCAGGCATACGACAGCGGCAAGCTCGCGCTGGTCATGCCCGACACGCTGAAGGTCGAAGTAGAGCTGCTGCGCGACGGCTACGCGCAGGTTCTCGTCGGTCAGCGCCCAGCCGAGATGGGGGCGAAGGCGATGGACATGCTGCTCGCGCTGAAGAAGGGCGAGAAGGTGCCGGTCATCAACTATGTCGGGCTCGATGTGGTGACGAAGGACAACACTGCGCAATTCCTGAAGTAACCGGAACGGGCGCGGGGGCGCGGCGGCGATGCCCTTGCGGAGGGTGTCGCCGCCCGCGCCCGTCAGCCGCGCGCTCGTCGGCCGGCTCTGGGAATTTCACGCGCGCGCACGGCAGCTCCACGGCCTTGACGACCCCGATCTGATCCTCGCCTGGAGCGAGGCAACGGCCCGCGCGTTGATCGGCGCCGATGAGGTCCGGGCGACGCGCGCGGGGACTGTCGAAGACCGCGGCCGTCTCGACCCGCCGCAGACCAAGCATACGGTCGTGGCGCTCGGCGCAGAAGCCGGCCGCATCGAACTAGCGCGCTTCGACGGAGCGCCGCTCTCCGAGGAGGATCGGTGCCTGCTCGAGATCGTCGCGGATGCGGCCGGCCTGGCTCTGTCCGCCGCCTTGGCGACATCCTCCCGCCTCGACGGTCTCGATGTCGTGCATCTGCTCGGCATGCTGACCAAGGGCTACTGCATCCTCGATACCGATTTCCGCGTGCGCACCATCAACGACGTGGCACTCGCGCTTCTCGGGTTCCGGCTGGAGGACGCCGTGGGGCGGAAGCTGCGCGATCTCGTGCCGGCGCTCGCGGACATCGCTATTCCCCCGCCAGCTGTACCGATTGCCGAGCAACCGGCGTGGATTTCCTTCTCCGGCGAGTCTGGTGCGCAGCTCGAGATGCAGATCGCGCCGACACATGACGGTTTCGCCGTGCTGTTCCGCGACGTGACGCGCGAGCGCGAAACCGAGGAGCGGCTGCGCGCGTCGCAGAAGCTCGAGGCGGTGGGCCAGCTCACCGGCGGGATCGCGCATGACGTCAACAACATGCTGACCGTGATGCTCGGCAATCTCGACGAGCTCTTCAGCCGGCGCGGGGTACAGGCGAGCCGCGGCTCCGACGATGAGATGGCGATGATCGGGGCGGCGCTCCAGGCGGGAGAGAGCGCGGCTGAGCTGGTCGCACATCTCGTTGCCTTCGCGCGCCTCCAGCCGCTTTCGCCCCGTGTGATCGACATCGCCGGGCTGCTCGCCTCGCTGGAGGGCTTGCTGCGGCGGACGCTCGGCGAGCAGATCACCTTGCGCTTCGCCTGCGCCGAGGATCTGTGGCGCGCACTGGTGGACCCGTCCGAACTGCAAAGCGCGATCCTGAACTTGGCACTCAATGCGAAAGACGCGATGCCGCGGGGCGGCGAGCTGGAGATTGCGGCGGGCAACCTGGAGGTAGACCGGGTGTATGCACGACTCGCGGGGCTCGCGCGGACCGGCGAATACGTCGTGATCTCGGTCGCCGACACGGGCGAGGGGATGACGCGCGAGGTCAGCAGCCGCGCCTTCGATCCGTTCTTCACGACCAAGGAGCCGGGGAAGGGCACCGGTCTCGGGCTCTCGATGGTCTATGGCCTGGCGCGACAATCCGGCGGCGCCGCGGCGATCGACAGCGAGCCGGGGGCGGGCACGATCGTGCGGATCTACCTGCCACGCTCGACGGCGCCGCTGGAGCCCCGGGAGGCGCCGGTGCGGGCCACGCAACCCGGCGGGAACGAGACGATTCTGCTGGTCGAGGACAACAAGCTGGTTCGGGAGCACACCGAGGCGATGCTGAAGGCGCTCGGCTATCGCGTCGTCGCCGCGAGCGATGGCCGGGATGCGGCGGAAGCCCTGCACGGCGGTCTCCGGCCGGAGCTCCTGGTCACCGATGTCGTGCTGCCGGCGGGCATGACAGGACGGGATGTCGCGGATGTCTGCGCCGGGATCGTGCCGGGAATACGCGTGCTGTTCATGTCAGGGTATGCCGGCGACGTGCTGCTCCAGAACGGGCGGCTGCCCCCCGGGATCGCGCTGCTCAACAAGCCGTTCCGGCGGCGCGAACTTGCCAGCGTCGTGCGCGAGCAGCTAGCCGGGCCGCCATGGGCCGCCACCGCGCCGCCGCCGCGCCGAAATTCGATGTAAAGCGAGACCTCGCTGTTATGGTTCGGTCAAGGGAGGATCGGGCGATGCTTGGACCAGTCACACGGAGCTACGTCAGCGGCACAAGCACGGTTCCGTTGCTCGGCGAGACGATCGGGCAGCATTTCGATCGTGTTGTGGCCGCGCACGGCGAGCGGCTCGGCCTCGTGGTGCGGCAGCAAAGCGTGCGCTGGACATATGCGGAGCTGGCGGAGCGTGTCGATGCGTTCGCCCGCGGCCTGCTCGGGCTGGGATTGCAGCCCGGTGACCGCGTCGGCATCTGGTCGCCGAACAACGCGGAATGGATCGTCACGCAGCTTGCCACCGCCAAGGCCGGGCTGATCCTGGTCAACATCAATCCGGCCTACCGGCTCAGCGAAATCGAATACGTGCTGAACAAGGTCGCCTGCCGTGCGCTGGTGACCGCCACGCAGTTCAAGACCAGCGACTATATCGGCATGCTGACGACGCTGGCGCCGGAGCTGCTGTCCTGCGAGCCCGGTGCCCTGCGTGCCGCGAAACTGCCGTCACTCGAATGGGTGGTGCAGATCGGCGGCAGCACGGTGCCTGGCGCCATCTCCTTCGACGACGTTCCGGCGCGCGGCGGCCCGAGAGAGGCAGAGCGGCTGCGCGGTCTTGCCGACGCGCTGCAGTTCGACGACCCAATCAACATCCAGTTCACGTCGGGAACGACGGGGGCACCGAAAGGGGCGACGCTCACGCATCACAACATCCTCAACAACGGGCTGTTCGTGGCGCGGGCGATGCAATTCACCGAAGCAGACCGGCTGTGCATCCCGGTGCCGATGTATCACTGCTTCGGCATGGTGATGGGCGCCCTCGGCTGCCTCACCCACGCGGCCGCGATGATCCTGCCGGGCGAGGGGTTCGACCCGCTCGCGACACTGGAAGCGATCCAAGCGGAACGCTGCACCGCGCTCTACGGCGTGCCGACGATGTTCATCGCACAGATGGATCACCCACGCTTCGCCGAGTTCGACGTGTCCTCGCTGCGAACCGGGATCATGGCGGGCGCGCCCTGCCCGATCGAGGTGATGCGCAACGCGATCCGGGCGATGCATCTGCGCGACATCACCATCGCCTACGGCATGACGGAGACGAGCCCGGTCAGCTTCCAGACGACGCTCGACGACCCGCTCGAGCGCCGGGTCGCCACGGTGGGGCGCGTGCATCCGCATCTCGAAGTGAAGATCGTCGACGCCGAGGGGCGGGTTGTCGCGCCCGGCGTGCCGGGCGAGCTCTGCACGCGTGGCTATTCGGTGATGCTCGGCTACTGGGGCGATCCGGAGCGGACGGCGGAGGCGGTGGACCGGGCGGGCTGGATGCACACGGGCGATCTCGCGACGATCGATGCGGAGGGCTATTGCGCGATCGTCGGGCGGATCAAGGACGTGGTGATCCGCGGCGGCGAGAACGTCTATCCGCGTGAGGTCGAGGAGTTCCTGTATCGCCATCCGAAGATCTCCGACGTGCAGGTCTTCGGGATTGCGGATGCGCGGTTCGGCGAGGAGGTATGCGCCTGGGTCAAGCTGCGTGAGGGCGAGACGATGACGGAACAGGAGGTGCGGGATTTTTGCCGCGACCAGATCGCACACTACAAGATCCCGCGGTACGTCCGTTTCGTCGACGCTTTCCCGATGACGGTGACAGGGAAGATGCAGAAGTTCCTGATGCGGAGTGCGATGGAGCAGGAGCTGGGGGTCGGGAGTCGGGCGGCTTAGCGGGCGCCAGAGGTCGACACGGCTGTCGCGAAACGGATCAGGTCATTCGACGTAGATCATCTTGCGCGTCATCCCGCCGTCGACGACGAATTCCGCGCCGGTCACGAACCCGCTCTCCCGGCCGGATAGCCACGCCACCAATGCGGCGATGTCGTTCGGAGTCCCTGCCCGGCCCGCTGGATGCTGGTCGTGATCCTCAGGGCGCAGCTCCTCACCTTTCGTATCGATCCAGCCTGGGCTGATGCAGTTGACGCGGATTTCCGGACCGAGACTGACCGCGAGGCCGTGGGTGAGCGCCACCAGGCCGCCTTTGCTCGCGGTATAGGACTCGGTGTCCGGCTCCGACATATGCGCCCGCGTCGATGCGATGGTCGTGATCGAGCCGCGCGCCGCGCGGAGCAGCGGCACGGACTCGCGCGCGAGCAGGAAGGTGCTGGTCAGGTTGGTGGCGAGCACCGCGTTCCACTCCGCGAGCGTCAGCTCCTGGAGCGGTTTGCGGATCATGAATCCGGCGTTGCAGACGAGAGCGTCGAGCCGGCCTTCGTGCTGCCGGATCCCTGCCGCGAGGCGCCGCACGTGCGCCTCGTCGGCCACATCCGCGCGCTCGAACCGGGCGGCATCCCCAAGCATGGCGGCTGTTTCGGCGCCCGCCGGATCGCGGTCGGCCAGTACGATCCGCCAGCCATCCGCGGCGAAGCGCCGGGCCACGGCTGCTCCGATCCCGCGCGCGCCACCGGTAACGAGCGCAACCCGATCTTCCGCCATTCCTGCGTGCCTTCGACCCGAACGTCAGCATGACATAGTGCGAGGCGATCGACGGTAGCGGTGATCCGCAACCCCACACCGCCGATCAGAACGTCAGCACAAAGTCGCTGGCGATGGTGAAGGAGCCCGGATCTTTGCCGCTGTTGAAGGGCTTCGTACCGTTCAGCGAGTGGTCGTAACGGAGCTCCGGACGGATCAGTAGTCCCGAGATGGGCGCGGGCAGGCCCGCTGGCTTGTACGTCACGCCGACCGTCAACTCGCCGTAGGTCGTCTGCGGCGCCGAGATCACGGTCGCCGGGAGACCGGCTTCCGCGTTGATGAAGTCGCGGTTCCCTGGGAACGCCGTGACGTAGAATCCCTTGTTGTCCCGCCAGACTTCGGCACGGCCGTTCAGCCTGAGCTGGTCTGTCAGCGCGTAGCTCGCATACTGTGCCGCGCCGTACCCGTCCGCGTGTGCGAAATCGTCGCGGATGTAGTTGAGCTCCGTCGTCAGCGTCAGCTTGTCAGTCGGCTTGTAGATCGCGTAGGCGTCGTTGAGATAACGCTTGAAGTGGTTGGCGTTCGGGACAGTCAGCGACGGATTCTCCGGCCCGATATGCGAGAGGGCTAGCACGGTGAGGTTGCCGTCGAGCAGGTTGAGGCCGAACCCGAACATGACGGCGCCGGCCGAATTGTTGTCGCCGCCGCCGAATGTGGTGTTCACGCCGGTGTCGCCGCCCAGATACACGTCGAGGAAGGGCGTCGCGTGGATCGTCGCGTATCCGCCGGTCTGAACGAACGGCACGCCGAAGTTGAAGATATACGAGTGCGAGTAGAACGGGTTCGCGCTCGGCTCGATCGTCTCCGTTCCGAGCGGGCTCGTGAACTGGCCGAACTTCAGGTCGGTGCCGCCCTCCGTCAGCAGCGGGATGTGGATGGTCGCGTTGGCTTCGAGGATTTCGAACTGATAGCGGTTGGTGCTCACTCGATTGAATTCGCCGAGGTATTGCGTGTAGCGGCCGTCCGAGCCGTATAGCGCCTGGAATTTGAATCCGACGTCCCAGCCGGTATTCTTCGTGTCGATGTCGCGTTCCGCGGTCAGCAAGACCTGGTTCAGCTGAGCCTGGTTCGCGTGGTCGGTGAGCAGTTGGCCGAAATTCGTGCTCGGCCCGGCCGGATTGAAGGACACGCCGCCCTCGATCTGAGCCGAGAGCTTGATCGAGCTCTGCCACGTAGCCGCGGGCGTCGGCGCCGCTTCCGCCGCCGCAGGCGCCGGCTGAGCCGCCGGCTGCTGCGCCGGCTGCTGAGCCGGCGCATTTTGCGCCCGAGCGGCCCCACCGAGCAGGAGGCCGATGCAGGCAGTGCCGAGACCGACGGCGCCACCGGCGCGCTTGCGAAACGTCATGCGTAAACCTCTCCGGAGATCGGGCCGCCCGGCTACCCGGAGCGGCCCGTAGATTGCCGTTAGCGTGCTCCGGCCGAGGCTCGGGTCCGATCCTCGCCGACCCACGACAAGCACGTTCGACGGCCGGCCGCGCAGGCCCAGGACATCCTGTCGGACCCGACCACCGCACTCCTTAATGCAGCAGTCGTGCCACGTACCAGCATGACGCCAAGCCAGTTGGCGCTTCCCAGCAGGACGGCGCGGAACCAGGGAGGAAGCATCAGACGTCAGCCGTGGGCCACACGCCCGCGCTCCGACCTCCGCTCCGGAACGCGGGCAGAATGGAAGAGGGGTCGTTCCGCGCTGATGACCGTCGCGCCATCGGCGGCCCGCGTCCGGAGCATCGTGAAGCCGTTCTGACGAAGAAGCGACGTCACTTCGCCGACGCCGATGCGGTCCTCATGCAGGTCCGCGCTGACCCGCACGACGATCCGGCCGCAGGGGAGAAGGCTCCGGCACGCGAGAGAAATGGCGCGAGACGCGGCCTCTCGGCTCAGCACGTTGGGCAGGATCGCGAGTTCCACCGGCTCGGCAGGGCTGCGATCGGAGAGCTGCAGCTCGGCGGCGGCGGCGGCGCCGCCGCGGATGAGCGCACAGAGGACCGACAAACCGCCGTCGCCGATGACGACGGCGTGGGCGCCTTCGATCGGGCCGCCGTCCTGAAGCAGCGGATCGTGGTCATCCGCGGCGGTACAGAGCGGCATCGGCACGACATTATTGGATTGCTCGACGAGCATCAGAGTCTCCTAGGGGGACAGCGCTGCCGCGCGAAGGAGACCGCGGGTGCACCGCGTATGCGAAGCACGATCGAAGTCGGGCATCGTCTCCTCGCCGAAGCGCTCGCGGGAAGATCGGCCGGTAACCCTAAGTTTTCGATCAGGATTGCATCAGGCGTTCATAAAGCGGACATAAAACCCGATGCCTGTTGCGCAGACCACAACCAAAACCCGCGGCGTGCGACCGCCGCGGGCTCTAGCAAGTCGTAGGTCGGCGCGGCGTCGCGATGGCGGGTCGAGACCCGCCCTGCGCGTTCAAACCGAGTAATACATTTCGAACTCGACGGGGTGCGGCGTGTGCTCGAACTTGTACACTTCGCTCCATTTCAGCTCGATGTAGCTCTCGATCTGGTCGATGCTGAATACGTCGCCCGCAAGCAGGAACTCGTGATCGGCTTCGAGCGCGCCGAGCGCCTCGCGGAGGCTGCCGCAGACCGTCGGGATGCCCTTCAGCTCCTCGGGCGGCAGGTCGTAGAGGTCCTTGTCCATCGGGTCGCCCGGATGGATCTTGTTGCGAATGCCGTCCAGCCCCGCCATCAGCATCGCGCTGAACGCGAGATACGGATTGGCCGCGGCGTCGGGGAAGCGCACCTCGACGCGCTTCGCCTTCGGGTTCGTCGCATAAGGAATGCGGCAGGACGCGGAGCGGTTGCGGGCGGAGTAGGCGAGCAACACCGGCGCCTCGAAGCCGGGGATCAGCCGCTTGTAGCTGTTCGTCGTCGGGTTGGTGAACGCATTGATCGCCTTGGCGTGCTTGATGATGCCGCCGATGTAGTGCAGCGCGGTCTCCGACAGGTCGGCATAGGCGTTGCCGGCGAACAGCGGCTTGCCCGCCTTCCAGATCGACTGGTGGCAGTGCATCCCCGAACCGTTGTCGCCGTAGATCGGCTTCGGCATGAACGTCGCCGTCTTGCCGTAGCTGTGCGCGACGTTGTGGATGCAGTACTTATAGATCTGCAGACAGTCGGCCAACTTCACCATCGGGCCGAACTTTATGCCGAGCTCGTGCTGCGACTGCGCGACCTCGTGATGGTGCTTCTCGATGATGACGCCCATCTCGCCCATCGTGGACAGCATCTCGGCGCGCAGGTCGCTCTCGCTGTCGACCGGCGGAACCGGGAAGTAGCCGCCCTTCACCACCGGGCGGTGGCCCATGTTGCCCTCGGGATAGTCCTTCAGCGACGCCTGCGGACCCTCGATGCTGTCGATCTGGTACAGGCCGTAGTTGGGGCCGGTGCCGAACTTCACGCTGTCGAACACGAAGAACTCGGCCTCGGGACCGAAGAACACGCCGTCGCCGACGCCCGACGACTTGAC
>DATAPS010000235.1:0-2455 GCA_036265085.1 Acetobacteraceae bacterium
GTCCACCGCGTCGGGGTTGATGCGGTTGCCGCGCAGGCTTTCAACACGGCGTTCCCAGATCTGCAATTCCGCTTTGGCGCGATCAAGCCCCGCCGTCGCCGCGACCAGATCCGACTGCCTCTGCGCCGCCGCCTCGAGACCGCGATCGCCTTGATTGGCATTCCAGAGGAAATATCCAACCAACGCCAAAAATACGGCGGGCGCGATCGCCGCCTTCAAACGCCGCTTGATGGCACGTCCGACCGACACCAGGCCTGCTCCGTTTCGCTCGCCGCGCGAACGTACACGCCGCTCCCGTGCCGCGGCAACCGCCACGGTCACGCGGCAGGATCACGCAAGAGGACGCTACGGCCGGCGTAGCGTGCGGTGGAGCCGAGCATCTGCTCGATCCGGATGAGCTGGTTGTATTTCGCAGTCCGGTCGCTCCGCGCGAGGCTCCCGGTCTTGATCTGCCCGCAATTCACGGCGACCGCGAGATCAGCAATCGTCGCGTCCTCGGTCTCCCCGGAGCGGTGGCTCATGACCACGGCGAAGCCGTTGCGCTGCGCCATCTCGCAGGTCTCGAGCGTCTCGGTCAGCGTCCCGATCTGGTTGACCTTCACCAGAATGCCGTTCCCGGCGTGCTCCGCGATCCCGCGCTGCAGCCGGTCCGGATTGGTGACGAACAGGTCGTCGCCGACCAGGCGCACGCGGCTGCCGAGCGTCTGCGTCAGCAGCTTCCAGCCGTCCCAATCATCCTCGGCGCAGCCGTCCTCGATGGACACGATCGGGTAGCGGCCGACCAGGGCTTCGAGGTAGCGGACCATCCCTTCGGCGTCGAAGCGCTTGCCCTCGCCCTCCAGGTCGTAGACTCCGTTCTTGAAGAATTCCGTCGAGGCGCAATCCATCGCGAACGTCACATCCTCCCCCGGCTTGTAGCCGGCGGCCTCGCAGGCGCGCGAGATGAAGGCGAGCGCGTCGTCGGCGGAGGACAGGTTCGGCGCGAAGCCGCCCTCGTCGCCGACATTCGTGTTGTGGCCGGCGTCATGCAGCGCCTTCTTCAAGGCCATGAAGATCTCGGAGCCCATCCGCACACCGTCGGCGAGCGTGGGGGCGGCAACCGGCTGGATCATGAATTCCTGGATGTCGATCGGATTGTCGGCGTGCTTGCCGCCGTTGACGATGTTCATCATCGGCACCGGCAGCGTCCGCGCGAACACGCCGCCGACATAGCGGTAGAGCGGCATGTCGAACTCGTCGGCCGCGGCCTTCGCGACGCCGAGGCTGACCGCGAGAATCGCGTTCGCCCCGAGCCGTCCCTTATCCGGCGTGCCGTCGAGATCGATCATCTTCTCGTCGATGCCGATCTGATCCGCCGCATCTTCGCCCCGCACAAGATCGAGGATCTCGCCTTCGATGTTACGAATGGCGTGGCGGACGCCCTTGCCGCCAAATCGCGCGGGATCGCCGTCGCGCAGTTCCACCGCCTCGTGAGCGCCGGTCGACGCCCCGGACGGGACCGCGACGCGGCCGGTCGCGCCGGTCTCCAGGATCACGTCGACCTCGACGGTGGGGTTTCCGCGGCTGTCGAGGATCTCGCGGGCGACGATGTCGGCGATCGCGCTCATCTGCGGCTTTCCTTGGTTCGTCTCGGGCGCGGCTGCCTATCACCCCGCGCCGGCGCGCGCCAGAGCGGCCTATTCATGAAACGGAAACGGATCGCAGGCTCACCCGGGGCACCGACGCGCGCTGGAAAGTGCCTGCCGAGCCGGAGATCAGCGCATGTCCCGAGTCACCCGCCGTTCCCTCCTCGCCGCGACCGCGGCCCCCGCACTGCCGCTCGTCGCACGCGCGCAGGCGGCGGACGGACGCCCGACCATCACGGTCGCGGTCCAGCGGATCGCGACGTCGAACACACTCGACAACATCTGACGTCCTCGGGCGGAATGCCATGCGACGCGGCCTGCGCCGCCACCTGCTTTTCGACGAGCGGCGTCCACACGTAGCCCGGGCAGACGGCGTTGCAGGTGATGTCGCTTTCCGCCGTCTCAAGCGCGGTCACTTTCGTCAATCCGACGACGCCGTGCTTCGCCGCGACATACGCGCTCTTGAATGGTGACCCGATGAGGCCGTGCGCGGACGCGACATTGACGATCCGCCCCCAGCCGCGCCGCTTCATGTCGGGCAACACGGCGCGCGTCGCGTGGAAGACGGCGGAAAGATTGATCGCGACGATGGCGTCCCACTTCTCCGGCGGAAAGTCGTCGATGGGCGCGACGTGCTGGATGCCGGCATTGTTGACTAGGATGTCGACGGGGCCGAAATGCCCGGCCGTACGCTGCACCATCGCGGCGATGGCGTCCGGCCGGCTCATATCGGTGGCATCGTGACGGACGGGAACGCCGTGACGTGCGCCGAGCACACGCACCAGGTTGTCGATCTCGGCCGCGTCGCCGAGACCATTGAGCACGATCAT
>DATAPS010000236.1:0-3915 GCA_036265085.1 Acetobacteraceae bacterium
CAGACCGGGCACCACCAGGCGGCAACGTCGACCAGTACCGGCTTGCCTTGGGCAATGGCGGCATCGAAGGTGACCTGGTCGTAGTCGCGGATTTGCGCCGCGGCGGCGGGGAGAGCGAAGGACACCGTCAGCGCGGCCGCCGCGGCGATATGGCGAAACTCGATCATGGTGGGATCTCCGTCCGAATGTGGCGGGCGCCGTGGGTTGGGCGGTGCTCGATTCGAAGTTCGTGCGGGGATGGACGGCGGTTACAGTAACTGGCACCCGCTCTGGCGGCCGCGGATTAATTGACGGTAAGAACGAACAGACTGTCTCTGTTGATTATGTTGATTATCTGTTGACGGGGGACCACGCGGTGAAACGCGAGGGTCGGACCGCGGATGCCAGACGCCGGCCTGACGTTCACGCCCTGCTACGCCGCCCCTGCGCCCAAACCACGACCAGCATCAACGCGAGAAACCCCATAATCGGTACCCCCTGCCCCAACACCTCCGCCGTCCCCGCCCCGCGCAACGTCGCCGCCCGCGCCGCGCGGATGAAATGCGCCAGTGGAAACACCTCGCCCACCGCCCGAGCCCAGCCCGGAAGCGCCTGGAACGGGTAGAAAAACCCCGACAGCAGCATCGCCGGCAGATAGAGGCCGATGGCCCCCTGCAGCGCTTCCAGCTGACTGGCCGCCCGCGCCGCCACCGCGTAGCCCAGTACCAGATGCGCCGCCGCGAACACCGGCATCAGCGCCACCAGGGCCAGGACACTGCCCTCGAGGGGCAGCCCGAACAGCGCCGCCCCAATCCCCAGCACCACCACCCCCTGCAGGGTGCCAACCACCACATACGGCGCGATCTTTCCCGCCAGCACGTCCAGCGGTCCCACCGGCAGGGTCAACATAGTCTCCCAGGTGGCGGTCTCCCGCTCCCGCGCCAGGCTGAGCGCGCCCAGCATGGTCATCGCGATCATCATGATCACGCCGACGAGCCCGGGCAGGAAGCCCCAGTCGGCGCGAGCGTCCGGGTTGAACAAATGTGCGATGGACAGGGCCGGCTGTAACGGCGCCACGCCGCCGCGCCGGGCGACCATCTGCCAATAGGCGGCCCATAGCCGCCCGTCCACGCCGGCGGTCAGCGCGGGATTGCTGGCGTCGATCACCGCCCGAATTTCGCCATCCTCCCCCAACTCCAGCCCGACGGACGCGCGTCCGTCCCGCACCGCCGCCTCCGCTCCGCCAGCGGGCAATCCGCCGCCCGCCAGGATCAACCCCGGTTCCCGCTCGACCGCCGCGGAGACCCGGCCGCTGGGATCCGCCCCGGCCACCGCGACCGCGATCTTTCCCGCCGTCGGATGGATGGCATAGCCGAACAACAGGATCTGAATTGCCGGGACAATCAGCAAGAGCGTCAGGCTGGCGCGGGAGCGCAGCAGCCGCAGCGCCTCCATCCGCGCCACCGCGAGAACCGCCCTCATGCGCCTTCCGCCAGCGTCAGGATCGCCTGCTCCAAGGAGGCCCCGCCCGAAGCCGCGATCAGTTCGGCCGGCGACATCGGACCGTCGGCGCGGCCATCGATGAAGTGCAGCACCGCTGGGCAGGCTTCCGCCTCGGCCAGATCGTGCGTGCTGACGATCACGATGTGGCCCGCGCCAACCAGGTCGCGCAGCCAGCGCCAGATCGTGCGCCGGGTAACCGCATCCAGACCCGAGGTCGGCTCATCCAGCAGCAGCAGCTTCGGCTCGTTCAGCAACGTCGCGGCGAAATGCGCCCGCCGCGCCCATCCGCCCGACAGGTTTTCCACCCGCGTCCCCAACTCGGCGTTCAGCCCAAACCGCGACGCCGCCTTTGCCACCGACGACGCCGGCAGTCCGTGCAGGCCAGCCCGAAACCACAAGTTTTCCGCCACCGTCAGGTCCGAATACAACGACAGGCGCTGGCTCATGTAACCGACACCGCGGCGCATAGCCTTGCCCGGACAGCGCACATCGCACCCTAGTACGCGGGCCTCGCCCTCATCTTGCGCAAGCAGCCCCGCCAGCATGCGCAACGTCGTGGTCTTGCCGCCGCCATTGGCGCCGACCAGGCCCAGCATCGATCCGGCGCCGAGGCGGAACGACACGTCACGGATGACAAAACCGCCGAAGCGCTTCCCCAGCCGGTCCGCCACGACCAAATCATCCGGCGACATAGCAAAAGCCCCCATGCATGTATTTCGTCGCCTCGGCCCCCAGAACCAGCGTCCGGCTGCCGCGAGGCACGCCAGGTCTTTTCGTGATGGTGCGCGCTGGCGCGCCATGCACGTCTTGCGTTGAGCCGGCAGTGTAAGACGTCGATGGTCCGCCTTCGCCAACCATGACGATAGAGGGGCAGTTCGCGGCGCTCTTTGAAGTGGTTGTGCGTAGGCCCGCCCTGAGTTCGGCCAGCGCGATCCAGATTGCCGCCGACCCGGTCTTTCCAACGCGGTCAGCATTGACGAAAAACCGCTCCGCCGGCAGGCCGAAGCGACGAGCCAATTGCCGGCCGATCCGTCCGCTGACCTGATGCGGGATCAGCCAATCCGCGTCCTCGGCGCGCAACTCCGGGCTGGCTTGCATCCCCGCCTCGAACAACGCGGCGCCATCGCGGATGATCGCGGCGAAATCGTGATCGAAAAGTAATGGCCCGTCGCCGCCGGACGGGGCGGCCGAGCCGCCGGCGCGCATCAGCAACCCGGGCGAGCGGCCCAGGCCCGCCGCGCCAAACCACGCACCGTGCAGATTATCGCGCCCGCTGCCCGCCGGCCCCAGCACGATCGCTCCGGCGCCGTCGCCCATCTGCACCAGGTTGACAAGCTGATCCGGCCGGTCAGTCAGCCTGTCGGGATCGAGAAATACCGACCCGGTCTCCGACCCGACGATCGCCACCGGCCGCGCGCCGGGCCGCGCCAGCAACCCGAACGCGATCATCAGCGCGTTGGCAAAGCCTGTGCACGCCTGCCGAAGCTCGATATGCGGACCGGGGTAACCAAGTTGGTCTGCGGCGAAGACGATATTGCTAGGTAACGGCTGCGCCGGCGTCGCGGTATGGCCGATCAGGTAACCCAGGTCGGACGCGCGCAGCCCGGCGTCGGCAAGCGCTGCGCGCACCGCCGCCGCCGCCAGATTGGGGTTGCTGCATCCGGGCGCCGGCCCCTCGGCCCGCGCGTGCCAGGGCCGGCTGACATGCCGCGTCTTGATCCCCATCCGCGCCGCGATCGCCGCCGCCGTCGCCCGCCCGCGCTTGTCCAGGCAGGAACCCAGCGCATCCAGCAGCGCCGCAGTCGCAACGGGCGTACCTGGCAGCGCCAGCCCGGTGCCCAGCACCGCGACCGCGCCGGAGGACCGCCAGACAGTCATCCGCCGAACAGGCCGTCGGGCAGGCGCGCCAGATCGAACAGGAGACGATCGGAATCGACCCCTAGCGCCTCGAAATCGTCCGCCGCCAGCGACAACAGCCGCGCCAGCGCCTCGCGCGCGAGGCCGGCGATGTCGCGCAGTATCCGCCCGTCCCGCCGGTCCGTCGCCAAACCGCGTGAGACGCGGACATGCCGCGCCTCGTCGCGCGCGATGCGGCGGAACACGGACGCGACCGTCGCGTCCGCCATTCAACGGCGCGCCCGGTCGGAACAGCCGCGCCAGGATCGTGCAGACCGCCGAATCGAGCGCGGCGATCCGCGACAGGTGGGCTGTCGTGTCGCCCCGGCCGAGGTCGACATGGAACCTCCGCGTCAGCGCCAGCACCCCGGCGATGCCGTTGGGCGAGGGAAGACAGACGGCGACCGAGCGGATCAGTGCATCGTGGGTCAGTTCCTCCGCTGCAATCGACCGCAATGCCCCCGAGGCCGCCGGGTCGTCCGCATGCGCCCGCGCCAGGCCGTCGAAGGCCATGGACGCCGCTTCCTCGCCGCAGCC
>DATAPS010000237.1:0-7682 GCA_036265085.1 Acetobacteraceae bacterium
CGACCGGCGTTTCGAGCGACAGCGGCTCTTTCGCGATCTTGAGAACCTTGCGCACCTTCTCAAGCGGCATGCCGAGCTTTTCGGCCAGCTCTTCCGGGGTCGGCTCGCGGCCGATCTCGTGGAGCATCTGGCGCGAGGTGCGGACCAGCTTGTTGATCGTCTCGATCATATGCACCGGAATACGGATGGTGCGCGCCTGGTCGGCGATCGAGCGGGTGATCGCCTGGCGGATCCACCAGGTCGCATAGGTCGAGAATTTGTAGCCGCGCCGATACTCGAACTTATCGACCGCCTTCATCAGGCCGATATTGCCCTCCTGAATCAGGTCGAGGAATTGTAGGCCGCGATTGGTGTATTTCTTGGCAATCGAGATCACCAGACGCAGATTCGCCTCGATCATCTCCTTCTTCGCACGCGCGCTGTCCCGCTCGCCGCGGCTCACCGTCGCGTAGACGCGGCGGAATTCACTGATCGGCAGGCCCGCATCGGTCGCGACCGCGGCGATCTGAGCGCGCACGGCGGGGATGTCGGCGCCATGCTTCGCGGCGAGCGCCTTCCACGCCTTGCCTGGCAGCTTCGAGACCTTCTCGACCCAGTTCGGATCGAGCTCGTTGCCGCGATACTGATGGAGGAAGTCGTCGCGCGGAACCTTGCAGCTCTCCGCCATGCGCAGGAGCTGGCCTTCGAGCCCGTTCAGGCGCTGGTTCAGCTGCTTGAGCTGCGTTACCAGTTCCTCGATGCGGTTGTTGTGCAGCCGCACCTGCTCGACGTTGGAGACGAGCTCCTCACGCAGCTTCTCGTAGCTTTTCTCGCTGCGTGCATTCACTTCTTCTCCCGAGGTGAATGTCTCGAGGCGCTTCGACTGCATCTTGTGCAGCTTCTTATAGAGCGCCTCGATCTCCTCGAAGGTCGCCAGCACCTCCGGCTTCAGCTTCTCCTCGAGCGCGGACAGCGAGAGTCCAGCGCCTTCGCCTTCCTCGACCTCTTCCTCTTCCGCCGCTTCGAATGCGGCTTCCCCATCGGCCGCCGGCTCGCCTTCGACGGCCGTGCCGTTCACGGCCGCGGCCGGCGGACCGCCCTGCGTTGCTTCGAGATCGATGATGTCGCGCAGCAGCATCCGCCCGGCCTTCAGGGCGTCATGCCAGGCGATGATCGCGCGGAACGTCAGTGGGCTTTCGCAGAGGCCGCCGATCATCATGTCGCGGCCAGCTTCGATGCGCTTGGCGATCGCGATCTCGCCCTCGCGCGACAGCAGCTCCACGCTGCCCATCTCGCGCAGATACATGCGTACCGGATCGTCGGTGCGGCCGAGGCTTTCCTCGTCGACGTTGCCGGTCGGCTCCTCGGCTTCGTCCTCGGTCTTCTCGACCTTCGCGACCGGTGCCTCGCCGTCCTCGCTCTCTTCGCTCTCGACGACCTGGATGCCCATCTCGCTGAACATCGCCATGACGTCCTCGATCTGCTCGGAGCTCGTCTGCTCCGGCGCGAGGACGCCATTGAGCTCATCGAATGTGATGTAGCCGCGTTCCTTGCCCTTCGCGATCAGCCGCTTCATCCCGGCGGACTGGACGTCGAGCAGAGTCGTGTCGGCGTCCTGGTCGGCGCTGGCAGCTTCGGCAGTCACGGCGGGCTTGGTAGCCATCGTTCAGCAGTCTCCATTCATCATCGGTGTCCGTGCGGACGCGTCACGTCGCGGCGTCATCGCCGTCCTCGCCTTGCCGCAATGCGTTGCGGGCAGTACAGAGGGCGATCAACCGGCGTTGCGCCGCCTCGTCCGCTTTCTCCGCAAGTTCGCGCATGGCTGATGCGACTTCCTGTTCGAGTCTGCCGCGGTTCATCAGACCGAACATATGCCACCAGCCCGCCCCGGCTTCTGCCGGCATCGCATCGGGGGACGCCGAGGCCGTCAGCGGAAAAGGCACCGCCGAAAGGGCCTGCGCAGCTTCCGCCGCCAAACCAGCTTCGGTGAGGTGGTCCATGAGGCCTGTTGAGTCAAGCGCGGCCAATCCCTTAGCAGCCGCGCTGTCGCTGTACGACAGCATGGCCGTGCGCAGACGCGCGAGCGGCGGTGGCAGCGCGACTTCGCCGAAAGCTTCGTCGACGTCGTGCAGCAGGTCGGGATGGCGCAGCAGGATGGCAACGAGCGAGCGCGCGCGCTCGTCGGCCGCCTGTTCTGGGGAGAGCGGCACGCGCTGGAAGATGGCCGGGCGCTGCGGCGCGCTGCGCTGCCGCCGCGCCATCCGAGCAGCATAGTGCCGGTCGCGCAGCGCACGCCGGTATTCCGAAGCGAGCGCCTTGTCGCTGATACGTGACGCGGCCGCATCGAGCGCTGCGAGCAGGGCGGCGCGCTGCTCGGGCGTCGTGTATCCGGTTCGCTCGCGGATCAGATCATAGAGCGCGTCGGACAGCGGACGCGCCGATTCGAGCACGGCCGCGAACGTGGGCGAGCCACCATGCCGGACCAGCGAGTCGGGATCTTCACCGCCGGGGAGCGTCGCGATCCGGAGCGTGCGGTCCGGCGCGAGCAGCGGCAACGCGACCTCGACGGCGCGGGCCGCGGCGCGGCCGCCGGCGGCATCACCGTCGAAGCATAGGATCGGCGCGGGCGAGAGGCGCCAGAGTTCCTCGAGCTGCTCCTCCGTCAGGGCCGTCCCGAGTGGCGCGAGCGCACCGGCGAAGCCCGCCTGATGGAGCGCGATGACGTCCATGTAGCCTTCGACGGTCACCGCGTCGGCGCCCCGCGCGGTACCCGCGCGCGCCATCTCGAGGCCGAACAACGTCCGGCGCTTCGAGAACAACGCGGTCTCGGGGCCATTGACGTATTTCGGCACGCCGTCGCCAAGCAGCCGGCCGCCGAAGCTGATGACCCGGCCACGGCGGTCGCGAATCGGAAACATGACGCGGCCGAAGAAGAAGGACCCCGCCGGCCGGCCGTCCTCCGCCGCCTTCATCAGCCCCGCTTCCACGAGCTGGGCCGGCCCGACGCCCTTTACCGCGAGGGCGCTCGCGAGTTCGCCGCGCCCGTCGCCCGACCAGCCCAGCCCGAATCGCCGGATCGTCTCCTCGCTCAGCCCGCGGCCACGCAGGTAGCCGAGCGCTGCCGCCCCCTCGGGCGCGAACAGGCGCTCCTGAAACCACGCCGCCGCCGCGCCGAGCACCTCGGCGACCTGCATCCGTCGGCGCTCGGCCTCCGCGGCCGCAGGGGTTGGCGTTGGCACCTCCATGCCCGCTTCGGCGGCGAGTTGCTCGACTGCCTCCATGAAGGATGCGCCCTGTGACCGCATGACGAAGCTGACGGCATCGCCGTCGGCGCCGCAGCCGAAGCAGTGGAAACGTTCCTTATAGACGGTGAAGGAGGGCGTCTTTTCGTTGTGGAACGGGCAGCACGCCTTCCACTCGCGGCCGGCGCGGATCAAACGCACGCGGCGCCCGACCACCGCCTGGATGGGCGTGCGCGCGCGCAGCTCGTCGAGGAAGCCGGGCGGGAGGGCCATCAGCCGCCGAGCTTCGCTTTCACCAGCGGCCCGACCTGCGCCATGTCGAGCGTCGCGGCGTATTTTGCGCGGAGGGCGGCCATGACGTTGCCCATGTCCTTCATCCCCGCGGCAGCGGTGTCGGCGACCGCGGCATCGACCGCCGCTTGCATCGCGGCGGCGTCCATCTGCTGCGGCAGGAACGACTCGATGACGCCGATCTCCGCTTCCTCCTTGGCGACGAGGTCGTCTCGGTTGCCCTGCTTGTAGAGATCCGCGCTCTCGCGGCAGGACTTCGCCATGCCGCGCAGCATGGAGATCACCTCGTCATTCGGAACCTTGTCCACGCCCTTCGGTCGAGCGGCGATGTCAATGTCCTTGAGCTTCGACGTGATCATGCGGAGCGTGGAGACCTTCGCAGCGTCCTTCGTGAGCATCGCCGCCTTGAGCTCGGCCGTGAATCTCTCCCGCAAGTCCATCCAGTCCTCCCCGAGCAAACGTCTCCTATACTATGCGGCGAGTCCGCAGGGTATGTGGGAACAGAATTCCGGGTCAGAGGTCGTGACTTGTGGTGGGAATTCAATTCCCATACATTGCCTGGCATGGTTCAGTCCGTCGACGACCTGATCAGCCGCCTGGGTGGCACCGAAGCGGCAGCGGCGCTGGTTGGCGTGGGTACCGAGGCGGTCCGCAAATGGCGGCAGTCGGGCCTCATCCCGGCCCGCCATTGGCCGGGGATCATCAAGGCGACCGGGCTTCGACTCGAGGACATGCCCGGGGCCCCCGCTGCGGCAGCGACCGCCGACTCGGCGGAGCCCCCCGCGGGCGCCACCGCCGCGCTCGTGCTGGCAGACGGAAGCGTGTTCTGGGGCCGCGGCTTTGGCGCGCATACAATCGGGCCTCAGCCGGCGGAGGTCTGCTTCAACACCGGGATGACCGGGTATCAGGAGACGCTGACCGATCCGTCCTACGCCGCGCAGATCATCGCCTTCACCTTTCCGCATATAGGCAATGTGGGCGCCAACGGCGTGGACGTCGAAGCGACGACCATGGCGGCGCGCGGCCTCGTGGTGAAGCAGGACGTGACCGCACCGAGCAACTGGCGGGCGACCCAGCGGCTCGATCGGTGGCTGCTGGCGCAGAACGTGCCGGGGATCGCAGGCGTCGACACGCGGGCGCTGACGATCCGCATTCGCGACGGCGGCGCGCCGAACGGGCTGATCGCCTACCCTGCCGACGGCCGGTTCAACCTCGCCGCCCTGCATGAGGCGGCGCGCGGCTGGCGGGGGCTCCTGAACATGGATCTGGCCCGCGTGGTGTCTTGCACGCAGTCCTATGCGTGGGACGAGATGCGCTGGGCGTGGCCGGACGGGTTCGGTCGCCAGCAGGCGCCGCGCCGGCACGTGGTCGCAGTGGATTACGGCGCGAAACGCAACATCCTCCGCTGCCTCGCCGCTTCAGGCTGTCGCGTAACGGTGGTGCCGGCGACCGCGACGGGCGAGGACATTCTCCGCTACGAACCGGATGGGGTTTTTCTCTCCAACGGCCCTGGCGATCCGGCCGCAACCGGCGAATACGCGGTGCCGGCGATCCGGCAGGTGCTCGACTCGGGGAAGCCGCTGTTCGGCATCTGCCTTGGCCACCAGCTGCTCGCGCTGGCACTCGGCGCGCGCACCTTCAAGCTCGACCGCGGCCATCGCGGCGCCAACCAGCCGGTGAAGGAGCTGGCGACGGGCAGGGTCGAGATCACCAGCCAGAACCACGGCTTCGCGGTGGACGAGAGCACGCTGCCGGCGGACGTGACGGCGACCCATGTCAGCCTGTTCGACGGCACGAACGAAGGGATCGCGTGCGAGGGGCGGCCGGTATTCAGCGTGCAGTATCATCCGGAGGCGAGTCCGGGACCGTCCGACAGTCATTACCTCTTCGAGCGCTTCGTCGCGCTGATGGACCGCTGAGCGATGCCCAAGCGCACCGACCTCCACAGCGTAATGATCATCGGCGCGGGCCCGATCGTGATCGGGCAGGCTTGCGAATTCGACTATTCCGGCGTGCAGGCGTGCAAGGCACTGCGGGCCGAGGGCTACCGGACGATCCTGGTCAATTCGAACCCGGCGACAATCATGACCGATCCGGGGCTCGCGGATGCGACCTATGTCGAGCCGATAACGCCGGAGATCGTCGAGAAGATCATCGCGCGGGAGAAGCCCGATGCGCTCCTGCCGACGATGGGCGGACAGACCGCGCTCAACCTCGCGATGAAGCTCGCGGCGAGCGGGGTGCTGGAAAGATACGGGGTCGAGCTGATCGGCGCGAAGGCGGACGTGATCGACCGCGCCGAGGACCGGCTGAAGTTCCGCGATGCGATGGCGGAGATTGGCATAGAGAGCCCGCGCAGCGCGATCGCGCATACGATGGAGGAAGCGCGCGCGGCGCTCGCCGCGGTCGGGCTGCCCGCGGTGATCCGACCGAGCTTCACGCTCGGCGGTACCGGCGGCGGCATCGCGTACAATCGCGAGGAGTTCGAGCGCATCGTAGGCGGCGGCCTGGAGGCCTCGCCGACCACCGAGGTGCTGGTCGAGGAAAGCGTACTCGGCTGGAAGGAGTTCGAGATGGAGGTGGTCCGCGACCGTGCGGATAACTGCATCATCGTCTGCTCCATCGAGAACGTCGATCCGATGGGTATCCACACCGGCGACAGCGTGACCGTCGCGCCAGCGCTGACGCTGACCGACCGCGAGTATCAGCGGATGCGGGACGCCTCGATCGCCTGCCTGCGCAAGATCGGCGTCGATACTGGCGGTTCGAACGTGCAGTTCGCCGTCAATCCGTCGGACGGGCGGATGGTCGTCATCGAGATGAACCCGCGCGTGTCGCGATCATCTGCACTTGCGTCGAAGGCGACGGGTTTCCCGATTGCGAAAGTCGCGGCGAAGCTCGCCGTCGGCTACACGCTCGACGAGCTCGCCAACGACATCACGCGCACGACGCCCGCGAGCTTCGAGCCGACGATCGACTACGTCGTCGTGAAGATCCCGCGCTTCACCTTCGAAAAATTCCCCGGCACGCCGGCGATGCTCACGACGAGCATGCGTTCCGTCGGCGAAGCGATGGCGATCGGACGCAGCTTCGGCGAGGCGCTGCAGAAGGCGCTGCGCAGCATGGAAACCGGGCTGCACGGCCTCGACGCGATCGAGCCGCCGGGCGAGGACGCGGATGCGTTCCGCGCAGCGCTGTCGCAGCCGAAGCCGGATCGGCTGCTGATGGCGGCGCAGGCGTTGCGGGCGGGGCTCTCGGTGGAGGACATCCACGATGCGACGAAGTTCGATCCGTGGTTCCTGCGCGAGCTTGAGGCGATCGTCGCCGCAGAACGCGACGTCGCGGACAAGGGGCTGCCGCAGGACGCGGGCGCGCTGCGGCGGCTGAAGGCGATGGGCTTCTCCGACCGGCGCCTCGCGGAGCTGGCGGGCATGCGCGAGACCGCGGTGGCGGCGCTGCGCGCCCGGCTCGAGGTGCATCCGGTCTACAAGCGCATCGACACGTGCGCCGCGGAATTCACCTCCGCCACGCCGTACATGTATTCGACGTACGAGGGCGGCTTCGGGGTCCCGGCCTGCGAGTCCGATCCGAGCGATCGGAAGAAGGTGGTGATCCTCGGCGGCGGCCCGAACCGCATCGGCCAGGGCATCGAGTTCGACTATTGCTGCGTCCACGCCGCCTACGCGCTGCGCGAGGCCGGGCTCGAGACCATCATGATCAATTGCAACCCGGAGACCGTCAGCACGGATTACGATACGTCCGACCGGCTCTACTTCGAGCCGCTCACCGCCGAAGACGTGATCGCGATCGTCCGCCGCGAGCAGGCGAACGGCACGCTGCTCGGCTGCATCGTCCAATATGGCGGACAGACGCCGCTGAAACTGTCGCAGGCGCTGTCCCGCGCGGGTATTCCGATCCTCGGCACATCCGCCGACGCGATCGACGTCGCGGAGGATCGCGAGCGCTTCCAGCAGTTGCTCGCCAAGCTTGGGCTGCGCCAGCCGGAGAACGGGATCGCTCGGTCGGCGGAACAAGCGGAAGCTGTCACCGATCGGATCGGCTACCCCGTCGTCATCCGCCCCAGCTACGTGCTCGGCGGCCGCGCAATGGAGATCGTGCACGACCATAAATCGCTACAGCGGTACATGCGGGAAGCGGTGCGCGTCTCGG
>DATAPS010000238.1:0-1686 GCA_036265085.1 Acetobacteraceae bacterium
AGCGTCGCGAGACCATGGCACTGCTGCGCCAAGCGGCCAGTATCGGCTGATTCAATTCGCGATTCGGCTTAGCGTACGGTTTTGAACAGATCGTGTGTAACCAACGTCCGCAACGTTAGCGTCCGGTGACCATCGCCTTGCTTTGACCGCGCGGGGTATGGCGAAGCTACCGACCTTAAAGCCCACCTTAAGGTCGACCCTAAAGCGATGTCGAACAGCCAGATCGAGATTATCAGCGCCCGCGAACGGCGGCGGCGCTGGAGCGTGGAAGAGAAGCTGCGGATAGTTGCTGAGACGTACGAGCCGGGCGCCAGCGTGCGGGCGGTTGCGGCACGGCATGACGTCTATCCAAATCTGCTGCGCACCTGGCGGCGGTTGGTTGGCCAGGGTCGTCTCGCCGCGGCACCGCTGTCGGGTTTTGTACCGGTCCGTGTCCTCGAGACGGCGCCGACGTCGGCTGCGGTATCGCCAGCGGCCGTCGCTCGGCCCGCCGCGGACACGATCGAGATCTCTCTGCCCGATGGCAGTCGTGTGCGCGTCGGCAGCGACGTCAATCTGACGGCGCTACGCCGTGTCATGACGGTGCTGCGCGGATGATCGCGCCGCCACCGAACGTGCGTGTGTGGCTGGCCGCGGGCGTGACCGACATGCGCAAAGGCTTCGACGGCCTCGCGGCTCTGGCCCAGCAGCATCTCGGCCAGGACCCGTTCAGTGGCCAGCTCTTCGCATTCCGTGGACGCCGTGGCGATCTGGTAAAGATTTTGAGCTGGGATGGCCAGGGTCTGTGTCTCTACGCCAAACGGCTGGAGAAAGGCCGCTTCGTCTGGCCGCAGGCCAAAGATGGTGCGGTGTCGCTGACCGCGGCGCAGTTGTCGATGTTATTGGAAGGCATTGATTGGCGGATGCCGATACGAACCTGGCGCCCGGAGAAGGCGGGCTGAAAACGTCGTGTTCAGGACCCAAAATATCTTGGAGCGACGCGAGTCGATATTGGACGATTCGCCCATGCCAGCCCCGATCGATCCCGCAACCCTGCCAGACAACGTGATCGCGTTGCGCACGTTGCTGCTGCACCGCGAGGACGAGTATGCGACGGAGTTGGCGGCTGCGCACAACGGGCTGAAGGAGCAGGTGCTGCGCAACGAGCAGTTGAAGCTGCGGCTGGCGAAGTTGCTGCGTGAACGCTTCGGCGCCTCGTCAGAGAAGTTGCGCGGTGCGATCGAACAACTCGAATTGGTGCTCGCGGATCTTGAGGAGCAGGTCGCGGAAACCGCACCGCCGCAAGCCGCGGAGCCCGTCGTTCCGTCAGAGACCGACACGCCGCGGCGCAAGCCCGCCCGCAAGCCACTCCCCGAGACACTGCCGCGCGATGTGGTGGAGCATCCCGCGCCCTGCGCCTGTCCGAAATGCGGCGGTTCGCTCCGCCCTCTGGGCGAGGACGTGACCGAGGTGCTGGAGTATGTGCCCGCCTCGTTCCGCGTCACCCGGCATGTGCGGCCGAAGCTGTCATGCCGGGCTTGCGAGAGCATCGCACAGGCCCCGGCACCTAGCCTGCCGATCTATCGCGGCTTGGCCGGACCGGGACTGCTGGCGCATGTGTTGGTGGCGAAATATTGTGATCATTTGCCGCTGTATCGCCAGGCCGAGATCTACGCTCGCGACGGGATCGACCTGGATCGTTCGACG
>DATAPS010000239.1:0-9405 GCA_036265085.1 Acetobacteraceae bacterium
CCCAACCCGATACCCGGTCATCGCCCGGACGATACCCCGCAAAATACCCGCCGATCGGCGTGATCGGGCGGGTTGAAGGGTGATTAAGCGGGTTGATTTTGCCAGCTAATCCGCTGAAAAGCTAGGTCTGGCAGGACCTCGCGGGTGGCGGCGGGTAGGGTATCTGGCGGAGGGAGTGGGATTCGAACCCACGGTACGCTGTTAACGTACACACGCTTTCCAAGCGTGCGCCTTAAGCCGCTCGGCCATCTCTCCACGCCCCCCAGAATACCAGCAGGCGGCGCTCGCGCAAATCTTGGGATCGTGGATAACAGGGCCCCGGAAACAGTGCGCGTGATGGACAGGAGTGCGTGGTGCTCGAGAAAACGTTCGCGATGGTCAAGGATCTGGCGCCCGGCGAGTACATTTCCGACGAGCTGCGTGTGTATGACGAGGACGAGGTTCGCGAACTGGCACAGCTCCTCAACAGCATCATGTACTCGCCGTCGCAGCTTCGTCGTGCTTTGCAGCGGCTCGGCGTCACTCTCGTCCCGGCCAATTTCTACTCGCCGGTGCCGATGCTCGATGATGTCGAGGCCAGCTTCCGCGGACCCTCGCTCCAGCTTGACCGGATTTTCACGGACGCCGTGCTCCGGGAGAAGCTGGAAAGCATGGTCCCTTTCGCCGACGAGTTCGCACCGGTCATGTCGACTGCCCCCGGCGCGTTCCGGTGGGACGGACCGTTCAGCCACGCCGACGCGCCCGCCTACTATGCGATGATCCGCAGCCACAAGCCGCGCACCGTGCTGGAGATCGGCAGTGGCGCGTCGACAATCGTCGCACTCACCGCAACGGATCGGAACGGGCACGGCCGGGTCGTGTGCATCGAGCCGCTCGCGAACGATTACCTCGACTCGCTCAAACATCGGATCGAGTGGCGCCGCATGCGCGCCCAGGAACTCGAGATCGACTGGCTGAACGATACGCTGCAGGACGGCGACTTCCTGTTCATCGACTCAACGCACACCGTCAAGCACGACAGCGACTGCATCCACCTCTATCTGCGCCTCCTGCCGGCGTTGCGACGACGCATCTTCGTCCATGCGCACGACATCCACCTGCCGAACACGCAGCGGCTCCGGCCGTTACGCGATCTGCACATCTACTGGACCGAGCAATATCTGCTCTACGCCTATCTGCTCGGCAACGCCCGAACCGAGGTGGTTTATTCGAGCGAGTGGCACGACATGCACAACCACGGCCGCCTGACGCGGTTCGTGAACGGCAAGACAGTGCCGGGCGGGGGCAGCCTGTGGTTCTCGCAGGCTCCGGAATGAGGGTCCACCGGCTCAGGCGTCCATCTTGAGTGCGGCAAGAAACGCGCTCTGCGGGATCTCGACCTTGCCGAATTGCCGCATGCGCTTCTTGCCCTCTTTCTGCTTCTCCAGCAGCTTGCGCTTGCGCGTGATGTCACCGCCGTAGCACTTCGCGGTCACGTCCTTGCTCAGCGCGCCGAGCGTCTCGCGCGCGATCACGCGGCCGCCGATCGCGGCCTGAATCGCGATCTTGAAGAGCTGGCGCGGGATCAGGTCCTTCAGCTTCTCGCAGATCGAGCGCCCGCGCTTCTCCGCCTGGCTGCGATGCGCGATGAAGGCGAGCGCATCGACCGGATCCTGATTCACGAGGATGGTGATGCGGACGAGATCGCCTTCCTCGTACCCGTCCATCTGGTAGTCGAAGCTCGCGTAGCCGCGGCTGACCGACTTCAGCCGGTCGTAGAAGTCGAACACCACCTCGTTCAGCGGCAGCCGATACACCGCCATCGCGCGATTGCCGACATATGTGAGATCCACCTGATGGCCGCGCCGTTCGTTGCAAAGCGTGAGGATCGCGCCGAGATAGTCGTCCGGCACCATGATCGTCGCGCGGATCCACGGCTCCTCGATGTGATCGATCAGGCTGCCGTCGGGCATATCAGTGGGATTGTGCAGTTCCTCCGTCACCCCGTTCGTGCGATGCACGCGGTAGACGACGGAGGGCGCGGTTGCGATCAGGTCGAGGTCGAACTCGCGCGCCAGACGTTCCTGGATGATCTCCAGATGCAGCAGGCCGAGGAAGCCGCAGCGGAAACCGAATCCGAGCGCTGCCGACGTCTCCATGTCGTAATGGAAACTCGCGTCGTTCAGCCGCAGCTTGGCAAGGCTGTCGCGCAGCTTCTCGAAATCGTCGGCATCGACCGGGAACAGGCCGCACCAGACGACCGGCACCGACGGTTTGAACCCGGGCAGCGGCTCGCGCGCGGGCGTGCGGTCGTCGGTGATCGTGTCGCCGACATTGCAATCGGCGACCGTCTTGATCGCGGCGGTGATGTAGCCGATCTCGCCCGGCCCGAGATCGTCGGCCGCGATCATACGCGGGGTGAACACGCCGACCTGTTCGACGCTGTGCACCGCGCCGTTCGACATCATGCGGATGCGCTGGCCGTGCCTGAGCCGGCCGTCCTTGACGCGGACCAGGATGACGACGCCGAGATACTGGTCGTACCAGCTGTCCACCAGCAGGGCCTTCAGCGGCGCGTCCGCCTCGCCGCGTGGGGCGGGCAGGCGATGCACCAGCGCCTCCAGCACGCCTTCGATGTTCAGCCCGGTCTTGGCGCTGATCTCGATCGCATCGGACGCGTCGAGGCCGATCACGTCCTCGATCTGCTGGCGCACGCGCTCCGGCTCGGCGGCCGGGAGATCGATCTTGTTCAGGACGGGGACGATCTCGTGATTCGCGTCGATCGCCTGATAGACGTTCGCGAGCGTCTGCGCCTCGACCCCCTGGCTCGCGTCGACCACGAGCAGCGAGCCCTCGCACGCGGCGAGGCTGCGGCTGACCTCGTAGGCGAAGTCGACATGTCCCGGCGTGTCCATCAGGTTCAGCTCGTAAGTCAGCCCGTTCTGCGCCGTATAGCTCAGCCGCACGGTCTGCGCCTTGATCGTGATCCCCCGCTCCTTCTCCAGCTCCATGTTGTCGAGGACCTGCTCGGTCATCTCGCGCGCGGTCAGGCCGCCGGTCGCCTGGATCAGACGGTCGGCGAGCGTGGATTTGCCGTGGTCGATATGGGCGATGATCGAGAAGTTGCGGATTCGATCGATGGGCGTGTCGGTCATGGCGGAGAGATAGGCTTTCCGCGGTGCCGTGTCAGCTTGTTTGCCGATCGCGATGGACGCCTCATCCGCGCAGCACCGCCCCGGTCGCCTTGGTCACCGCCGCCACGACCTTCGCGCACGCCGCCTCGATCTCCGCGTCGCTCAGCGTCCGCTCGCGCGGCTGGAAGGTCACCTCGATGCCGAGCGACTTCTTGCCGGGAGCGATGTTGTCGCCGGCGTAGACGTCGAACAGCGACACGGCCGCGATAAGCGCGCGCTCCACCCCGCGGGCCGCCCGCAGGACCCGCTCGGCCGCGACGTCCGAATCGACCACAAAGGCAAAGTCGCGCCGTACCGGCTGGAACGGCGGCAAATCCGGCGCGCCGCGCTTGCGCCGCTTGGGATCGGCGATCGCATCGAGGAACACTTCCGTCGCGCAGGCCGGCCCGGGAAGATCGAGCGCGCCGAGTACGCGTGGGTGCAGCTCGCCGAAGGTCGCGAGCACCGTCTTCGGCCCCTGCCGGATCACGCCGGACCGCCCGGGGTGATAGAAGCGCGGCGTGTTTGCCGTGGTGGTGCTGAGTGCCTCCATCGGCACGCCGAGCGCCGCCAGCACCGCGAGCGCATCGCGCTTGGCATCGAGCGGGCCGGTTTCGGCCGGAAGCGGCTCCCAATGCCGCGGCGCAGGCCCGGCGCGCAGAGCTGCGGCAACCACCCGCTGCTCTTCCGGCGCGGTGCCGTGGAAGGCAGGCCCGATCTCGAACAGCGCGACGTCCGGGAAGCCGCGCGCCGCATTGTCGCGCGCGGCGAGCGCGAGGGTCGCGACCGCGCTGGGCCGGAGCTGGTCGAGATCGGAGGCGATCGGATTGGCCAGCCGCAGCTCCTCGGGGACGTCGCCGAACAGCGCGGCCACGTCATGCGCGAGGAAGCTGAACGTCACGCATTCCGACAGTCCGGCCGCGGCGAGCACGCGCCGTGCCAGCGCTGTGCGCTGCTGTCGCGCGGTGAGCGTCCCCGGCGGAATCGCGGCGACCGGGCGGAGCGACACCGGCGGCACCGCGTCGAGGCCGCGCAGGCGCAGCACCTCCTCGATCAGGTCGCACTCAGGCTCGGCGACGTCGCGCCCCGCGGCGGATTTGGCGGCCCGGTCACGCGCGAGCGTCGGCGCCGGATCGAGCGGTGTGTGCGCAGCGATGTCGTTGCGCCACGACGGCACCGCGACCACCAGGCGATCCGCCTCCCGCGACTGCACCGCGAAACCGAGGCGTTCGAGACCCGCGACCGCCTCGTCCGGCGGCACCGCGAGTCCGCCGAACGACTCCAGCCGCGCGAAGCGCATCGCCGCGTCGCGCTGCCAAGCGGGCTCCGCGCCGGCGAACACCACCTCGCTCGCCTCCCCGCCGCAGAGATCGATGATCATCCGGGTCGCCGCCTCGACGGCCGCGGGCAGCAGCGCCGGATCGATGCCGCGCTCGAAGCGCTGGCGCGCGTCGGAGATGATGTTGTGGCGGCGCCCCGTCAGGGCTACGCGCACCGGATCGAACAGCGCGCATTCAATGAACACGTCGGTGGTCGTCGCGTCGCAGCCGGTCGGCTCGCCGCCGATCACCCCCGCCAGCGACTGCACGCCGGCCGCGTCCGCGATCGCGCAATCCTCCGGCGTCACGGTATAGTCGCGCCCGTTCAGCGCCCGGAACGTCTCGCCGGCGCCGGGGCGGAACGTCAGCACGCCGCCCTGCACCTTGTTCGCATCGAAGACGTGCAGCGGCCGGCCGAGATCGAAGGTGAAGAAGTTCGTGATGTCGACCAGCGCGCTGATCGGGCGCAGGCCGATCGCGGTCAGCCGCCGCTGCAGCCAGTCCGGGCTCGCCCCATTGCGCAGGCCGCGCACGGTACGGCCGAGCACCCAGGGGACCGCGTCGGTCATCTCGATCGCCCAGCGCACCGCGCTCGGGCCATCCGAGGGCACCGACGCCGGCGCCCACGGCTTCAGCGTGCCGATCCCCGCGGCGGCAAGATCGCGCGCCACGCCACGCACGCCGAGCGCGTCGCCGCGATTGGGGGTCACGCCGATGTCGATCACCGGGTCGTTGAGCCCGGCGTAGGCGGGATAGGGCGTGCCGACCGGCGCGTCCTCCGGCAGGTCCACGATCCCGGTGTGGTCCTCGCCGAGCCCCATCTCGCGATAGGACAGCAGCATCCCCGCGCTCTGCACGCCGCGGATTTCCCCAACCTTCAGCGTAATCCCGGTGCCGGGAATGAAGCTGCCGGGCGGCGCGAACACCGCTTTCATCCCGGTGCGCGCATTCGGCGCTCCGCAGACGACTGAGACCAGATTGCCGTCGCCGCTATCCACCGTGCAGGCGCGCAGCCGGTCCGCGTTCGGATGCTGCACCGCCTCCACGACACGCGCGACGCGGAACGCCGCCAGGCGCTCGCCGGGATCGTCGATGTCCTCGAGCTCGAGCCCGATCCGCGTCAGCGTATCCGCGATTTCCTGCAGGGATGCAGAGGTGTCGAGGTGGGTTTTCAGCCAGGAGAGCGTGAATTTCATGGCTCGCACCTCCCCCCCACCGCGTTCGCACGAGTCCCCCCTCCCCTCGCGGGAGGGGTTGGGGGGATTCGACCGAGATGCCGCATCCTCATACCCCCTCGTGCAGCATCGCCGGCGCCAGAGCGCTGAAGCCGTAATGCCGCAGCCAGCGTACGTCGCTCTCGAAGAACGGCCGCAGGTCGGGAATACCGTGCTTCAGCATCGTGATCCGGTCGATGCCCATGCCGAACGCGAAGCCCCGCCACTCCAGCGGATCGATCCCGCAATTCGCGAGGACCTTCGGATGCACCATTCCGCTGCCGAGGATCTCCAGCCAGTCGCCGCCCGCGCCAAGCTCGCCCGTCCGCCGGTTCCAGCCGATGTCGACCTCCATGGACGGCTCCGTGAACGGGAAATAGCTGGACCGAAACCGCACCGGCAGATCGGCGATGCCGAAGAACGCGCGCAAGAAGTCGATCAGACAGCCCTTGAGGTGCCCGAGCGTGATGTCGCGATCGATCACGATGCCTTCGAGCTGATGGAACATCGGCGAATGCGTCGCGTCGTGATCGGAGCGGTACACGCGCCCCGGCACGATCATGCGCAACGGCGGCTCCTGCGACAGCATCGTATGGATCTGCACGTTCGACGTATGCGTGCGCAGCACCAACGGCCGCCCGTCCCGTTCGGCACGCAGATAGAACGTGTCCTGGTCCTGCCGCGCTGGATGGTACTCGGGGATGTTCAGCGCCCCGAAATTGTACCAGTCCGTCTCGATCTGCGGCCCGTCGGCGATGCCGAATCCCATCGCGCCGAAGATCGCAGCGATCTCCTCCGTCGTCCGGCTGATGGGGTGGATCGACCCGGCCGGCAACGGCCGCGGCGGCAGCGTCACGTCGAGCCGCTCGTTGGCGAGGCGCGCATCGAGCGCCGCCTGCTCGAGTTCCATCCGGCGCGCCTCGACCGCCGCCGTGAGCACATCCTTCAGCCGGTTCAGCGCCGCCCCGCGGTCGCGCCGCTGCTCCGGCGGAACCCGGCCCAACTCCTTCAGCAGCGTCGTCAGCGTCCCCGATTTGCCGAGCACGCCCACGCGGATCGCGTCCCATGCCCGCAGATCGGCGGCGGCGGCGAGCGCCTGCTCCGTTTCCGTGCTCAGCCGTTCCAGATCGTCCATGACCTCGCCATTCGCGCATGAAAAAAGGGCTGCCCCGTGCGGGCAGCCCCTTGTGGGTTCGATCGGTTTCCGGGTCGGATCGCGATCAGAGCTGCTCGGGCGCAGGCAGAGCGGCCTGCACCTTCTTGACGATCTCGCCGAAGCTCGCCGGGTCGTCGTAGGCGATGGCCGCGAGCACCTTGCGATCCATCTCGATCCCGGCGGTCTTCAGCCCGGCGATAAATCGCGAATAGGTCAGCCCGTGCTCACGCACGGCGGCATTGATGCGCTGGATCCAGAGTCCGCGGAACTCGCGCTTCTTCACCCGCCGGTCGCGATAGGCGTATTGCAGCGACTTCTCGAGCCGCTCGAGCGCCCCACGGTAGGTCGTCGAGGTGCGGCCGTAGAAGCCCTTCGACTGCTTCAGGACCTTCTTGTGACGGGCGTGCGTGGTGACGCCCCGCTTGACGCGTGCCATGTGCCGCTCTCCTCAGCGCAGACCGTAGGGGGCCCACTGCTTGACGGTGTCACCGTCCTGCTTGGGTAGGACCTGGGAGCCGCGGTGTTGCCGCTTCATCTTCTGCGGCCGGTTGATCAGCCCGTGCCGCTTCATCCCTGGACCGGCCAGCACCTTGCCGGTCGCGGTGATCTTGAAGCGCTTCTTGACCGAAGACTTCGTCTTCAACTTGGGCATTTGGATCTCCTTATGAACGGGAGCGCCCTGACGCCGCGAACGGCGGGGCGCATACGTCGCGGCCGGGCATGCCCGACAGGCCCGGCGCGCAAACGAGCGGCGGCGTATAGCGCCCGGCTCCTTGGATCGCAAGGCCTGTCAGGTCCCGGTCCCGGCATGGCGTTCGGCGTCTTGCCGCCCTGCGGACCAAAAATCTGATCGGCCCCACTCTCGTGAGACCGAGCGCTTGTTCGCGACATTGTCATCGTCACAGTTTGTTAAATATGTTACATGCTGTTGCAATCTGCGGCCCAGGAACGGAAGCAGCATGCACACTGGCGCCGTTCGCCCAGCCTTTGTTCGCATTTTGTATTCGAATCACAAACGAAAGGGAGATCAGCTCATGGGTACGGTGAGACATATGTCGGCGATCGCGACCGTGCTGCTGGCCAGCTCGGTCCTGGCGGCGCCAGCGATTGCGGCTCCATTCTTCTTCAGCACCGGAAATCCAGACGGTAAAATGGCGACCGCGGCGCGCCCTGTTACCGGCGGCGCGTTCGAGATCGAATCTGCCGACGACTTCATTCTCACGTCGGGCACCCGAATCGACACCGCGACCTTCACCGGCCTGTTGCCGAGCGGCAGCACCGCCAATAACGTCAAGAGCGTGGTCGTGGAGGTCTACCGAGTCTTCCCGAAGGATTCCGACGTCGGCCGAACCAGCGGGCCACCGACCTTCTCGACGTCGCAAGTACCGACCCGCGTCAACTCTCCGTCGGACGTCGCATTGCTCTCGCGCGAGTCTGGCTCGACGCTCAGCTTCACCACTCAGCTACTGGACGACAATTTCACGGCATCCAACACGGTGCAACCCGGCGGGATCCATCCGCTCCCGGGCATTTTCACCGGCGGCGATGGGCCGGTAACCGGGGATGAGGTTCAATTCAACATCGACTTCACGCAGCCGATCCTTCTGGGTGCGGACCACTTCTTTTTCGTTCCGCAGGTCGAGCTGGATAACGGCAACTTCCTCTGGCTGTCTGCGCCGAGGCCGATCCTTCCACCGGGCACTCCGTTCATGGGCGACCTTCAGAGCTGGACGCGCGACCCGTTCCTTGATCCCGACTGGCTGCGGATCGGCACCGACATCACCCATGAGGGTCCATTCAACGCCACCTTCTCGCTCACTGGCGAAATTCCGGAGCCCGGCACGATCACGCTGCTCCTCGGCGTGATCGCGGCGCTGGGCTGGAAGGTTCGCAAGCGGACCTGACGGCGGTTCGCGCCCGTCGCGAAGCGAGCGGCGGCGGATCGCGGCTCGCCCGCTGGCCGCGAGGGCGCGCCTAGCGCCCTCACCCGCGTTCGGCGAGTATTGCGTCCGTCCGGACGGGAGGGCGCGATGGGCGAGTTCGACGGCAAGGCAGTCCTGATGACCGGCACATCGGGAATCGCGCGGGCAACCGCGTTGCGGCTGCTGCGGGACGGCGCACGTGTGCTGGCCTGCGGAATCGACCGCGCGGCGAATTCCGAGCTCGTGAATGCCGCCAGCCTCATCGTCGTGCGCGAGGCGGACGTTTCCGATGCAGAAGCCGTCCGGGAGGCGGTCGCCGCCTGCGTCGCCGCGTTCGGCGGCCTCGACATCATCGTGAATGCGGCCGCCGTCGACCCTTACGGCACCGTCGTTGATACCGCGCCCGAGATCTGGTCCCGCTGCCTCGCGGTGAACCTCACCTCGGTCTATCTGACCGCGCATTTCGGCATCCCCGAGATGCGCAAGCGCGGCGGCGGCGCGATCGTCTCGGTTGCGTCCGTCCAGGGCCATGCCTGCCAGCAGAACGTCGCCGCCTACGCCGCCACGAAAGGCGCGATCCACACGCTCACCCGCGCCATGGCGCTCGACCACGCCGCCGACAACATCCGCGTCAACTCGGTC
>DATAPS010000240.1:0-13367 GCA_036265085.1 Acetobacteraceae bacterium
ACGGCGATCTGGCGCGCGCCGAGCAGGCGAGAGACGACCGAGACGTGACCCTCCGGCAGACGCCCCGAGCGGCGGAACACGAGGACACCGCCGATGGCAGGCTGTTCCGACCGCGCATAGCGGCTGGCGGCGCCGTCCCACCAATCCGCCGCGTCGCCATACAGCGCGATGCCGGAGAGCTCGCGCGCGAACGGGACACACTCGAGTCCGGCGTAGCGCGCGCCGCCGCCCCCGCGATAGCCGCGCGAGGACGCGCAAGCGGCGAGTGCGCCCGCGAGCGCGAGCACACCGACAATCCTGAGCCGAGCGAGGGCTTTGCGGAGCATTTTGCATCCGGCTTATGAGCCGGATCGAACGCGCGCCGCAACGTCTTTCAGCCCAGGCTCCAGACTGCCCGCGCCCTGCGCTTGAAGACGACCGCTGCGTTACGTGCGACGCAGCCGCGCGATCAGTGCTTCGGCGGCCGCGAGGTCCATCGCCAGAGCCTGCCGCGCGATGTCCTGCGAGAAGCCGGCCCTGGCGAGGGTCGCCAGTTCCCGGCGAAACCGCTCCGTGTCGGCCGGGACCGTGCGGAACGGGCCGATCTGCCGCCTGCGGGCAGTCGCCGCCGCCGCTGCGAGTTCATCGTCGGGGAGTGCCGCCGCGATTGCATCCGGCTCGACCCCCCGTGCTTGCAGATGTGCCGCAACCGTCCGACGCGAGCGGCCGGCTCGTGCGAGGCGCCGCGCGCGCGTCTGCGCGAAGCTCGCATCATCGACCGCGCCGGCCGCCGCGAGCTTCGCCACCACGCGCGGGATTGCCGCCCGGGCGGCGCTCGCCGCCGCGGAAGCGGCCTCGGCGTCCGCCGCCGCCGCCCGCTCGGCCCAGCGCGCGACGTAGCGGCCCAGCACGCACGCGAGGCCGGCCTTCGTCGTACCGTAGCGAGAGAGGTGGAGCACCGCGCGGTCCGTCAGCGACTGCTCGGTCGGCGGCGGCCCCGGATCGGGGCCTGAGCGGGTATTCGCCATCTCCAAGCAACCCTGCCACGCGTCTCCGCGCCGCGGGAAGTGCGCGAGACCGGCTCTCCGTGTTTGACACCCGCCCGCGCGCCCGCCCATCCTCCCCGTTCCCGCACCGGTGCGCGGTGGTCGCGCGACGGGGAGCGGGATTCCGAATTTCAGGAAGACTGGACGGACCATGATCCCCGCCCTGATGCCGACCTACAACCGCGCCGACCTCGCTTTCGAGCGGGGCGAAGGCGCTTGGCTGTACACGGCGGACGGGCGACGATTCCTCGATTTCGGGGCCGGGATCGCGACCTCCTCACTCGGCCACCACAACGCGCATCTCGTCACCGCCATCGCGGAGCAGGCGGCGAAGGTGATGCACGTCTCCAATCTTTATAGGGTCCCGCAGGCCGAGCGCCTCGCCGCGCGCTTCGTCGAGGCGACGTTCGCGGATAGCGTCTTCTTCTGCAACTCGGGCGCGGAAGCGAACGAGGGTATGGTGAAGATGATCCGCCGCGCTCAGCACGAGGCGGGGCACGAGGAGCGCTATCGCGTCATCTGCTTCGAGGGCGCCTTCCACGGCCGCACCCTCGCCATGCTGGCGGCGACAGGGAACGAGAAATACCTCAAAGGCTTCGGCCCGGTGGTCGACGGGTTCGACCACGTGCCGTTCAACAACCTCAACGCCGTGCGCGATGCGATCGGCCCGCAGACCGCTGGCATCGTGATCGAGCCGGTGCAGGGCGAAGGCGGCATCCGGCCGGCGCATCTGCAGTTCCTGCGCGACCTGCGCAGCACCTGCGACGAGTTCGGGCTCTATCTCGGCCTCGACGAGGTGCAGTGCGGCATGGGACGGACGGGCAAGCTCTTCGCCTATGAATGGTCGGGGATTGAGCCCGACGCGCTGACGTCGGCGAAGGGCATCGCGGGCGGCTTCCCGATGGGGGCCATTCTCGCGAAGGAGCAACTGGCGAAGCACCTCGTCGCCGGCACCCACGGCACCACGTTCGGCGGCAACCCGCTTGCCTGCGCCGCCGCGAACGCGGTGCTCGACGTGGTTCTCGCTCCTGGATTCCTCGAAGGCGTCGACCGCGTGGCGCGCCGCTTCTGGCACCTGCTGGACGATCTCGTCCGGGCCTACCCGCAGGTGTTCGAGGACGTCCGCGGCGCGGGCCTGCTGCTCGGCCTGAAATGCGCGATCCCGAACACCGAGGTGCAGAACGCGTTCATGGCCGAGGGCCTGCTCAGCATCACCGCCGGGGACAACGTCGTGCGCTTGGCACCACCGCTGATCATCACCGACGCCGACGTCGACGCGGCGATGGAGATGATGCGCCGCGGCGCGCGCCGTTGCCTGCCCAGCCAGGCGAAGGTCGCGGCGAAGTGAACGGCGCGGCCCGGCGGCGGAGCGGGGCCGAGGCGGGCGGGGCGGAGACCGCCCCCCGCCACTTCCTCGACCTGCGCGACTTCGACACGGCGACTCTTCGGCACATGCTCGACATTGCCAGCGGCTACAAGCAGGCGGGCGTCTCGTCGCGTCCGCTCGCGGGCAAGACGATCGCGCTGATCTTCGAGAAGCCGAGCACCCGCACGCGCGTCAGCTTCGAGGTAGCGATGCGCCGCCTCGGCGGCGAAGCAATCGTGCTGTCGGGCAAGGAGACGCAGCTCGGCCGCGGGGAGACGGTTGCCGACACGGCACGCGTCCTCTCGCGCTACGTCGACGCAATCATGCTGCGCACCGATGCGCCCGAGAATCTCGCCGAGATGGCGGCCTACGCGACCGTGCCGGTGATCAACGGCCTCACCGCCGCCTCGCATCCTTGCCAGCTGATGGCGGATGTCATGACGTTCGAGGAGCATCGCGGCCCGATCGCGGGGCAGGTCGTCGCATGGTCAGGGGACGGCAACAACGTCGCAAGGAGCTGGATCGAGGCGTCCGCCCGTTTCGGGTTCACACTGCGCCTCGCGACGCCCGACGCCCTGCGTCCACCGTCCGATCTGGTCGCCTGGGCCTGGTCGCAGGGGGCGAAGGTAGAGCTCACCAGCGATCCTGAGGCGGCCGTCGAGGGCGCGCGCTGCGTCGTCACCGACGCCTGGGTGAGCATGGCGGACGACCCGAACACCAAACGTCACAATCTGCTCGCGCCGTATCGCGTGACCGACACGCTGATGAGCAAGGCGGCGTCGGACGCGATCTTCATGCATTGCCTCCCCGCCCATCGCGGCGAGGAGGTCACGGCCGAGGTCATCGACGGCCCGCGATCGGTCGTGTTCGAGGAGGCGGAAAACCGCCTGCATGCGCAGATGGGCGTGCTGGCCTGGGCGCTCGGCGCAGCGCGCTAACACGCCCGCGGCGGCGGCCCGTCGGCCGTGATATAGAAGCGGAACGGGGGGAATGGCCGCCTGGGCTTGCGCGCCGGCCGCGGCGGCTCCGGCCAGACCGGCGCGGGCAGGCCGGCGGCCCTGGCGGCCTTCTCGGCCGCGATCACCACGCGGACCGGCGCCCAATCAACGGTCACGACATCAACCTGCGACGGCAGCTTCAGCAGGTCCGGCATATCGTAGACACCGAGTATGCGGCACAGGGGCCGCAGGATGCGGCCCATGCGGCGCGGCTCGGCGGCGATCATCGCCTGCATCTCGGGGTCTTCCAGCAGGCGGCCCAACTCGTCACCGTTGCGGCAGGCGAGGCCGATCACCCAGCCCCAGCGCTCCACCACGTCATGTTGGGCCAGCAGGTTCGGTCGTGGCTTGCGCTCGGCGGATGCGGCGGCGCGCTTGCGCTTCGGCGCGGTGCCCGGCTCGGGCAGCTTGCGCAGCGTGCCCGCCTGGATGCGCTCGACGAGGGTGACGAAGCGGCGGCGGAGGTTTTGCAGCCGCAAGGCGATCAGGTTGAGCAGCACGGCGGCGATCGCGGGGCCGAGGGTGGAGTCCGCCCGATAGCGACGGGCGAGACCTTGCGCGACGTCGCTGACGATCCTGGTGAAGCGGTCGGCGAGGGAGGGCGGGGCGGGTGTGTCCATGGGAATACAAAACCAGAACACGGGGGCGTTTGGGCAAACGGGAAAATGCGCGTCACGGAGAATTAACGCCGCGGGAATGCGAAGCGCCTTCCACCACTCCGGGACGATGCCAGCGGCATTGGCCGCGCGATCTGATTGGTCGGAGCGAGAGGATTCGAACCTCCGGCCCCTGCGTCCCGAACACAGTGCTCTACCAGGCTGAGCTACGCTCCGACCGAGGGGCGGCATATAGGCTCTCTCGGCCAAACTGATCAAGGCGGGCGATCAAGGTGCGACGCCGACGCCGCCGAACGGCTGGCCGCCGAGGAAGTGTAGCTTGAAGCCCTGTACCTTGTCGCGCACGCCGACATAGGCGCGGCTGTCGGCGAACACGACGCCCGGCACCTGGTCGTGGTAGATCTGCTGGGCTCGGACGTAGAGTTCCGCGCGTTCGGCCTGATCGGTGACGACGCTGGCGCGGTTCACCGCATCGCTGTAGCCGCGATCGCACCAATGCGGGGTGTTGCGCCCCGTGGGCACGATCTCGCAGGTCAGGCTGACGAGCTGCTGGCTCGGATCGGGATAGTCCCACGTCCCGCCGGCCATCGCAGCGCCGTGGGCGTCGCCGAGGCGCAGGCGGCGGAGATACTCGCCCCACTCGAAGCTGACGATCTTCGCCGTAACGCCGATCTTCGCCCAATCCGCCTGGATCAGCTCCGCGGCACGGCGGCCGTTCGGCATGTAGGCCCGGACCACCGGGATGGCCCAGAGCTCCGTGTCGAAGCCGTTGGGATAACCGGCATCGGCGAGCATCTGTTTCGCCTTCGCCGGGTCATAGGAATAGGGCCGGAGGCTGTCGTCATGTCCCCACAACCCCGGCGAGACGAGCGCCGCCGCCGGGGTGCCGCTGCCTTGCCACACCGCTTTGACCAGGCTGTCGAGATCGATCGCGGTGGCCAGCGCGCGCCGGACGCGGACGTCGTCGAACGGCTTGATGTCGGTGCGGAAGGACACCGTGCTGACCGAGGCGATCGTCGCGTCCTGCACCTTGATGCCCGGCGCGGCGCGCATCGCCTCGATGTCGGCGGGGTTGGGGTAGCGGGCGACCTGACACTCGTTGGCGCGCAGCTTGGCGAACCGCACCGAGGCATCCGGCGTGATCGAGAACACCAGGCCATCGACGCGCGGCGCGCGATCGCCCGACTTGCCCCAGAAATCGGGGAAGGCGCGAAACCGGATCAGGCTGTCCTTCTGGTATTGTACGAGCTGGAACGGACCGGTTCCGATCGGCATCGTGTCGAGCTGATCCTGCGTGCCCGCCTTCTCCAGCACCGCCGCGTATTCGGCGGACATCATCGAGAAGGACTGCACCGAAAGCGCGTTGAGCAGCGGCGCGGAGGGCGCCTTCAGCTCCAGCACGACCTCGTCATCCGCCGTTTTGGTCACGGCTTTCACCGCGGGCTCGATGAAGGCCGCGAACATCTGGTAGTTGCCGCCGCCGACCTTGTACCAAGCGAAACCCTTGTCCATCATCCGGCGCAACGTGAACACCACATCGTCGGCGTTGAAGTCGCGCGCCGGCCTGAACACCGCGTTCGACTGCCACTTCACCCCATGCCGCAGCCGGAACGTGTAGCGCAGGCCGTCGGGCGAGATCGTCCAGGACTCCGCAAGCCCTGGGACGAGCTTCGACCCGCCGGTCTTCATCTCGACGAGGCGGTCGCTCGTCTGCTCCGTCACGTCGAAGCTGGTGTTGGCCGTGCTGAGGGCCGCGTTGAGTGAGTCCGGGCTCGCTTCGGTGCAGACCACCAGTGTCTCGGCCCTCACCGTCGCGGTCGCGAGCATTGCCAGGGCTACGGCGATGAACGGCAGGCGCGACATGGCGATACCTCCTCGGGGCCAGGACATTCGAGTGTCCGGGACTCGCGGGATCAGGTCAAACTCGATCCGATCCGGCGCGCGGAGGAACAGGCTCGGCCGTCTTCGAGATCGTCATTGCGCTGCCGCTGATCGGCGCGTTGCCGACCACGCTCGCGCGGCGCCGACCTTGCTCGACGCGGCCTACGACTCGTCGCCGCGCGACCTGTGCGACAACTGGATTCCGATCACCGCAAGCGCCGTTCTGCTGGTCATCGTCACCGTCGCCTGCGTGGCGCGCGTCGCGCACGCGCTCGACCCGGCGATGGGATGGTGGACCGCGATCGTGCTCGGCACCATCGTCGCGCCCCCGGATGCCTCCGCCGCGAGCCCGTGCTGCGGGCGTTGCGGCCGCCGCATCGCGTGCGGGTGATCCGCGAGAGCGAGGGCATGTTCAACGACGGCACCGCGTTGCTGCTCTATCGGGTCGCGGTCGCGCCTCCGCGCTCGGGCCGGCGCCCGGGGTGGGCGACGCTCCGCGGCTCGCGCTGGCCATTGTCGGCGGCGGCGTGCTCGGCGGCGCGCTGGGTTGGCTGTATCCGCGCATCGCGGCGGTGATCGTCGACGGGCCGGGCGCGATCGTCATGCAATTCGTCGGCACCTTCGCGATGTGGATCCTCGCGCACCGCCTCGGCCTCTCCGCAATCGTCACGATCATCTGCTACGCCATCATGATCGCGCGGAGCGGGACGCGCTGGTGCGCCTGCGCGCCCGCGGCGAGATCGGCGACGACGCATTCCACGCGATCGAGGAGGAGATCGACTTCGCAGAGATGTTCGTGCGGCGTCGCCTCGGCCGCTCGTGATAGGCTCCCCCGCGTCAAGAAGAGGACCGAGGATGCTCCGCCGCCCGCTCGCCGCCGCGCTCGCTGCGCTCCTTATCCTGATCCCGCGCCTCGTGCTGGCCTGTGGCGTCTCCGCGCAAGCGCCGCTGAACCCCTTCGTCAGCCTCGCCTCCTATGCGCCGGAGGACGAGACCGCGGGCGTGAAGGTGCAGTTCCTCGGCCACGCGAGCTTCCTGCTGGAGACGCCGCAGCACGTCACCATCGTCACCGACTACAACGGCTACAACATCCCGCGTGATCCGCCGGTGATCGCGACGATGAACCACGCCCATTCCACGCACTACACGATGAACCCCGATCCGCGGATCAAATACGTCCTGCACGGCTGGATGGAGGACGGGAAGATCCCGCAATTCGACCTCACCGTCGGCGATGTGCACGTGCGCAATCTCCCGACCAACATACGCGACTGGAACGGCGGGACCGAGTACTACGGAAACTCGATTTTCGTGTTCGAGACCGCCGGCTTATGCATCGCGCATCTCAGCCACCTGCATCACCTGCTGACCGACGAGGACGTCGCGACACTCGGCCCGCTCGACATCGTCATGATGCCGGTCGACGGCGTGTGGACGATGAACCACGAGGACATCGCGAAGGTGATGACGTCGCTGCACGCGCCGCTCTACATCCCGTTCCACTATTTCGGGGACGAAGGGCTGCTCGAGCGGTTCCTGCACGTTGTCGACGGGCAGTACACGGTGAAGCGCGCCGGCGCCGCGACGGCCACGCTGTCGCGCGAGACGCTGCCGGTCGCGCCCGAAATCCTGATACTCCAGGGGCCGCCGGGCTGATCAGGCGGTGACGCGGTCCGGTTCGGTGAGCTGGCAACCGTCGATCTTCCAGCTGCCGTCCGCTTCATGCTCCATCGTGTAGATCGCGATCGCCGGGTGCCCGTCGGGACCGACGAGATCGACGCGCTGCTCGATCCGGCTGTCGTGGGTGGCGAGCTCTTCGAAATGCATCGAGCGCGGGTTGTAGACCGGCTGATACGCGCGCCGGACCATCCTCATGAAGTTCTGGGTGTCGCCGAACAGAGCCTGGATGTTGGGCGAGGCGAAGCCGAACGCCGTGTCGCCGTCGTTGCGGCGGAAGGCGTCGATCTGCGCGGTGATGACGCGCTGGATCTCGGTGCGGTCCGCCTGCGTGACGCGCGGAATGTGCTCGGCGCGGGCATGAACGGCGACGATCAACATGAGGGCGGCGGCAAGGAAGCGGCGCATCGGTCGGCTCCTTGGCTTTTCCGGGCGAAATGGTTCGGCCTCGGCCGAACGCAACTCACGTCACCGCGTGCCGCACCGCGAAGCGGGGATCGCGCCAGCTCTCCGTCCGCATGATCTCTGCCAGGACCTCGGCCGCGTCCCAGAGCTCGGCATAGGTCAGCGTGAGCGGCGTGATGCCGAAGCGCAGGATGTCTGGTGCGCGGAAATCGCCGATGACCCCGCGCGCGATCAGCGCCTGCATGATCGGGTAGGCGTGAGGGTGGGCGAGGCAGACCTGGCTGCCGCGACGTGACGGCTCGGTCGGGGTGACCAGCCGGAAGGTCGCCGGACCGCAGCGCTCCGTCACCAGCTCGGCGAAGATCGCGCTCTGCCGGAGCGATTTCTCCCGAATGTCGGCGATCGGCGCACGCAGCGCGATGCCGACGCCGACCTCCAGCGCGGCAAGGCTCAGCAACGGCGGCGTCCCGACCTGTGCGGGCGCGATCCCCGGCGCGGCCCGGAACGACGGCTCGAACGCGAAGGGTCGCGCGTGGCCGAACCAGCCGGTCAGCGGCATCCGCACCGTCTCGTGCAGGCGCGGCGCAACATAGAGGAACGCCGGTGCGCCCGGGCCGCCGTTGAGGAACTTGTAGCCGCATCCGACCGCGAGATCCGCGTCCACCGCCCCGAGATCGACCGGCACAGCGCCCGCGGAATGCGCGAGATCCCACATCATCAGCGCCCCGCGCCCATGCGCCGCCGCGGTGGTTGCCGCCATGTCGTGCATGGCGCCGGTGTGGTAGCTCACATGGGTCAGCATCACGACCGCCGTGTCGTCGTCGATCGCGCCGATCACCTCCTCGGGCGCGACCGTCCGCAGGCCATGGCCACGGTCCAGCAGCGCGGCCAGCCCCTCCGCGATATACAGGTCGGTCGGAAAGTTGCCGCTCTCCGACAATATCGTTCGCCGCGCTGGCCGCAACGCGATGGCGGCGGCGAGCGCCTTGAACACGTTCACAGAGGTCGAATCCCCGACGGCGACGCTGCCCGCCGGAGCGCCGATGACGCGCGCGATCTTCTCCGCGATCCGTCCCGCCAGCGTAATCCAGCCGGCGTCGTTCCAGCTGCGAATGAGGCCCTCGCCCCACTCCCGCGCTACCACCTCCGCGATCCGTGCCGGCGTCGCGCGGGGCAGCGCGCCGAGCGAGTTGCCGTCGAGATAGATGACCCCGTCGGGTATTGCGAACTCGTCGCGAAACGGCGCGAGCGGGTCGTCGCGATCGAGCATCTCAAGGGCCTCGCGGCTCACCGGGTTCGTGCGCATTCGTGTCCCCAATTCGAGGCCCTCTGTAACACGTTCGTCGTTGGCCACCGATCAGGCGAGGACGTAACAATGCCGCCTGATCGTTCAGGGAGAAGCGCGGTGACACGAGCCCCCGGTAGCAGGCCGCCGTCCAGCGCGCCGGCGCACGCGAATACATCCAGCCATCGCCCGCGTCAGCCGGGCGCGTCGCTGGCGCAGATAGCGCCGCCGCGCATCGTCGAATTCGAACCGATTCCGGCGCAGTTCAAACCGCGGCGCCCCGCACCCTTCCGCATGGACCTGTCCGAAATCCTGCCGGAGCAGACCCGGGACGCCACCCTGAAGGCGATCGCGGACAGCGGCCGGATGGCGTTCCAATGCGTGGGCGATACCGGCGGCATCAAACGGCCGGAGTCGCAGCAACTTGTGGCGCGCGGCATGGAAGCGGCGCTGAAATCCGCCAGGTCCTCACCGTCGTTCTGCTACCACATCGGTGACGTGGTCTACTACAACGGCGAAGTGCAGGAATACTGGCCGCAGTTCTACGAACCATACGAACACTACCCGCTGCCGATCGTGGCTATCCCCGGCAACCACGACGGTGAAAAGCTCGCGCCCGATTCGATCTCTCTCGAGGGCTTCTATCAGAACTTCCTCGCGGAGCGGCCCGGAACGTTCACGCACGAGTCGCGCGACAGCGGGCGTACGGCGATGAGCCAGCCGAATTTCTACTGGACGCTGACGACGCCGTTCGCGACGTTCATCGGGCTCTACACAAACGTGCCCGAGCACGGCAAGATCACGCCGGAGCAGCGCCAATGGTTCCAGGGCGAGATGCACGACGCAGACCCGGACAAGGCGCTGATCGTGGCGCTTCATCATCCGGTGTATTCGTTCGATGACCATCACAGCGGCAGCTCGAACATGGCGCTTGAACTGCAGAACGCCATCAACGCGTCACGCCGGATTCCCAACCTCGTCCTGACGGCGCATGTCCATAACTACCAGCGCATCGAGCTGAAGACGGCGGGCGTCACCATCCCGTTCTTCGTGATCGGCAACGGCGGCTACTGGAACCTGCACCACCTCACACAGCATCCCGGCTACCAGGACCCGGGGACCGAGGCGGTGCTGATTGCCGCCGTTGACGACCGGCATGGCTTCATGACGTTCGAGATCGGCGCAAAGGTGATCAACGGTTATTTCACCACGGTCCCGCGTCCGCAGGAATCGTGGTCGGACGTCCGTCTGTACGACAGCAGCTTCGATGTGTTCAGCTACCAGGCGGCGCCGATGCATCTGCCCGCGGGAGCGACCGCGGCGCTCGTTCCGGGTGCCGGGTCGCACCTCCCCCCGCACCCCGATATCCCCAAACCGGTGCCGCCGGCGCGAGGCGCGGCGCATGGATCAGCACGCCGAGAAGGCCATTGACCGGAACTAACCGTAACTGATCGCGTCCGAGGTCGCCCGCGCGCCTGTGGGATCCGGCCGCTCGCCGCAGAGATCGAGCGCCACCGCCTCGGCAACGCGGATCCCGTCCACGCCCGCCGAAAGAATGCCGCCTGCATAGCCAGCACCCTCCCCCGCCGGATAAAGCCCGCGCGTGTTGAGACTCTGGAACGTATCGTCCCGCCGGATGCGGATCGGCGCGGACGTGCGCGTCTCCACGCCCGTCATCACTGCATCCTCGCGCGCAAAGCCGGGGATCTCGCGGTCGAACGCAAGCAGCGCCTCCCGCATCGCGGCGACCGCGAAGTCGGGGAGGCAGGTCGCGAGATCGGTCGGCGTCACCCCCGGACGATAGGACGGAACGACCGATCCGAGCACCGTGGAAGGCCGCTCCGCCAGGAAATCCGCGACGAGCTGCACCGGCGCCGCGTAGGTTCCCCCGCCGGCCACGAACGCGCGCTCCTCCCAATGCCGCTGCAACGCAACCCCCGCCATGGGATCGCCCGGATAGTCCGCCGGCGTGATACCGACCACGATCCCCGCATTCGCGTTGCGCTCGTTGCGCGAATACTGGCTCATCCCGTTGGTCACCAGCCGCCCCGGCTCGGAGGCAGCCGCCACCACCGTTCCGCCCGGGCACATGCAGAAGCTGTAGACCGACCGCCCGTTCGACGCGTGATGCACCAGTTTGTAATCGGCCGCGCCGAGCGCCGGATGCCCCGCCGACCCCGCGAACCGCGCACGATCGATCAGCGACTGCGGATGCTCGATGCGCACGCCGATCGAGAACGGCTTGGCCTCGATATGCACGCCCCGCGCATGCAGCATCGCGAACGTGTCGCGCGCGCTGTGTCCGACCGCGAGCACGACGTGATCCGCGGCGATCGCCTCGCCATCCGCAAGCACCACCCCGCGCACCCGCCGCTCGCAGTCGACCAGCAGATCCTGGACCCGCGCCCCGAACCGATACTCCCCGCCGAGCGCCTCGATCGTCGCGCGAACGTGCTCGACCATCGAGACCAGCCGGAACGTGCCGATATGCGGCTTGCTGACGTAGAGGATCTCCGCCGGCGCGCCCGCCGCGACGAACTCGGTGAGCACCTTTCGCCCGAGGTGCCGCGGATCCTTGATCCCGCTGTGCAGCTTGCCGTCGGAAAACGTCCCCGCTCCGCCCTCGCCGAACTGCACGTTGCTCTCGGGGTTGAGGAGTGATCGGCGCCAGAGCCCCCACGTATCCTTCGTCCGCTCCCGCACCACCTTCCCCCGCTCCAGGATCAGCGGCCGGAACCCCATCTGCGCGAGCAGGAGCGCCGCGAACAGCCCGCACGGCCCCGCCCCGATCACCACCGGCCGAGTCGCCCCCGGCAGCGCCTGCGCCGCCGCCGTCACCGGCCGGTAGGACGTATCCGGCGCCTGCCGCACATGCGGATGCGCCTCGGCACGCGCCAGCACGCGCCGCTCATCCCGCACCGCGACATCGAGCGTGTAGACGAGCTTGATCCCCGTCCGCCGCCGGGCGTCATAGCCGCGGCGAAAAATCGACACGTCCAGCACCTCGTCGGCCGGCACGCCCAATCGCTGCAGCACGGCTTCGCGCAGCGCCGCCTCGCCGTGATCGAGCGGCAGCCGCAATTCAGTCAGTCTGAGCACGGGAAACGATATATAGATCATCGTCAGCAAATCGATGACACGCCCTGGGAGGGGACGAGAGATGAAACGACGCGACCTGCTGAAGGCGGGCGCCGTCGCCGCGCTGTCGCCGGGCCTCTGGCGCCCGGCGATCGCGGCGCCCGCGGGCATGATCAAGTTCGTCCCACAGACCAGCCTCACCAGCCTCGACCCGGTCTGGACGACGGCAGCCGTCACCCGCGGCTTCGCCTATCTCGTCTACGAGACGCTCTTCGCGTACGACGAGCATCTCGAACCCCGCCCGCTGATGGTCGAGGCGATGGCGACCGAAGACGGCGGCCGCCGTGTCACGCTACGCCTGCGCGCGGACATGCCGTTCCATGACGGCACGCCCGTGCTGGCGCGCGACTGCGCCGCCTCGCTGCGGCGCTGGATGGTGCGCGACCCGGTCGGACAGACCATCTCCGACCGGCTCGAAGCGCTGGAGACTCCGGACGATCGCACCCTGGTGTTCCGCCTGCGCAAGCCGTTCCCGCTGCTGCCCCGCGCGCTCGCCAAGACGCAGCCCTCGCCGGTGATCATGCCCGAGCGGCTCGCCAAGACCGACCCGTATAAGCAGGTCACCGAAGTCGTCGGCAGCGGCGCGTTCCGCTTCCTGCCCGATGAGTTCGTCTCGGGCGCCGCCGCCGGTTTCGCGAAATTCGATCGTTACGTCGCCCGAGACGATCCCACCAGCTTCGCCGCGGGCGCGCACCGCGTCCTTGTCGACCGCGTCGAATGGCACGTGCTGCCCGACCCGGCGACCGTCGCCAACGCCCTGCTCGCGGGCGAAGTGGATTGGGTGGAGATGCCGCTGCCCGACCAGCTCCCCCAGCTGCGCCGGTCACGCGCGCTCTCGGTCGGACCAATCGACCTCAACGGCATCCTGCTCGCGCTGCGGCCCAACCACCTCCACCCGCCCACCAACAACCCGCTGTTCCGTCGCGCCATGCTCGCCGCGGTCGACCAGCGCGAGGTGATGGCGGCCGTGATGGG
>DATAPS010000241.1:0-2644 GCA_036265085.1 Acetobacteraceae bacterium
GTGCTGCCATCCGGCGGGAATGACATCATCTCGCCGCCCGCCCCGTCCGTGTCCCCCCACGCCCTCATCACCGGCGGCGGCCGCGGCATCGGCGCCGCCATCGCGCGCGCCCTCACCCACGCCGGCGCGGACGTCACAATCCTCGGCCGCGACCCCGCCCGCCTCGCCGCCATGGTCGCCACCGGAGCCGCGCGACGCCACGTCGTCGCCGACCTCACCCAGGACGGCGCCATCGCGCACGCCGCCGCAACAGCCGAAGGCGAAGCCGGACCGATCGTGATCCTCGTCAACAACGCGGGCGCCGCCGAGAGCGCGCCCTTCGCCCGCCATGACGCCGCGCTCTGGCACCGGATGATCGCGATCAACCTCACCGCGGTCTACGCGACCACCCACGCGCTGCTGCCCGCGATGGTCGGGCGCGGCTGGGGGCGCGTCGTCAACATCGCCTCCACGGCGGGCCTCACCGGCTATCCCTACGTCGCGGGCTACGTCGCGGCGAAGCACGGTGTCGTCGGCCTCACGCGCGCGCTCGCGCTGGAAACCGCGCGCTCCCGCGTGACGGTGAACGCCGTGTGTCCCGGCTACACCGAAACCGATCTGCTGACCGAAAGCCTGGCGACGGTGATGGCGAAGACGGGGAAGAGCGAGGCCGAGGTGCGGAAAACCTTCACCCGCAGCAATCCGCAGGGCCGGCTCGTGACAGCCGAGGAGGTGGCGGCGGTCGTTGCATTCCTCTGCGGTCCGGGTTCGGATGCGATCACCGGCCAAGCGATCGCGGTGGCCGGCGGAGAGGTGATGTGATGCCCGAGCCCGCGCTGACCGTCCTGCAGCCGCAGCGGTGGCCGCGTCCGAAAGGCTACGCCAACGGCGTCATGGGCGCGGGCCGTGTGGTCGTCCTCGCCGGCCAGATCGGCTGGGATGCCGAGGGCAAATTCGCCGCCGGCCTGATCGCGCAGACGCGGCAGGCGCTGGCGAACATCCTCGCCGTCCTGGCGGAGGCGGGCGGCGGGCCCGAGCACATCGCGCGCCTGACGTGGTTCGTCACGGACATCGTCGGCTACCGCCAGCAGGCGCGCGAACTCGGCCCCATCTGGCGCGAGCTGATGGGCCGCCATTATCCCGCGATGTCGGTGATCGGCGTCGCCGCGCTGGTCGAGCCGGAGGCCTGCGTCGAGATCGAGGCGACCGCGATCCTGCCCTAGTGGCGGCTCATCCCGGTGTCGTCGAGGCCTTTTCGCAATGTGGCCGAGGGAGACTCGCCGAAGCGCGCCTTATAGGCGACGGCGAACCGCCCGAGTTCCCAAATGCCGTAACGGGTCGCGATCTCGGTCACGGTCGTCGAGGCAGGATCGGACCGCAGCAGCTCGTAGCGCGCGAGCTGCAGGCGACGCGCCGCGAGCATTTGATGGGGCGAGACGCCTGTCTGCTCTTCGCAAGCGCGGCGGAGCGAGCGCCCCGGCACACGCAGCAGGTGACAGAAATCGATCAGCCGCATCGGCCGATCGAAATTCTCTTCCATCAGACCCTGGAAGCTCCGCACCAGCGTCGCCTGCCGGGTGCGTGATTCGCTCTCGGGGACCGCCTGCCCGTGCAGGAGGCACATGATCGCCGGTTCGAGCAGCGCGTCCTCGAGGGCACGGTTGGCATGCGGCGAACTCACGACGTCGGGCGTCTGTTCGGCGAGCCGAAGCACGCATTCGATCGCCGAGAAAAGCCAAGTACGGAGATGGTCGGGCGGATGAACAACGCTTGCCGACGCGACCTTGAGTTCGGCGCCGACCAGGCTGGCGGCCGCGGTGCTCAGCGCGGACCGATCGATCGACAAGGAGACGAATTCGTTGTCCGCGAAGCTCCGATCGTATGAATCAAAGCCCGGTCCGCGGCAATAGATCCCGCCTCGGAGCATCGGCATTCCGCGGATTACTGGCAGCGGGTGCCGTCCAGGCCAACACATCATCAGGACGGAGCCATCCGGAGTCGCGGATTCGGCCAAGCGCGGGAGCGCCTCGCGTCCACGCCGCACCGCCATGCGGCCGAGCATGACTTCCGTAAGCTCGGCATGGAACATTCCGCGATCCAGGACGACGTAGAGGCTATCGGTGGAGCGCATCGCGAGCTGATATTGAAACGGATCGGCGAAGCTCCGGGTGTGCGTTCCGGAACCTCGAGCGGATTGATCGTTTTCGGCAATCTGATGACGCGTATCAAGCATCGCAACCACACGTCAAATACAGTATCGAAACTTCGTTACCCTAGAGCGTTTCGCAGCCGTCTGCAACCGGGCAAAGCAATGTTGCGATCGTCGCGAAGTCCGCCCTCGGGTGTGTGGAGCGTACCGCGGACGCCGTGCCGCGGCAATGCTCTTATGCGATTCCGGCAGGACGGGGAGCGTAGCCGCTCCGATCAGGGCCGGAGCGGCGTAGCCTCAAGGTCAAGCGCCGCCGAAATCAATCCACGGACTGTATCGGAAAAGTCACATCTCGGATGGGGCTGAAAACCTGCTCATCGGCGCGGCTGAAGCAGCCGTGGTCCGTTGCAATTCTCACTGCCGGATCAGGCGAACCGTGTAATTGCAAACTTCACTTCGTAGCGCGACTGCCGAAGCCCGACGCCGGGCCACGGCGCGACGCCGAGAGAGTGAGAG
>DATAPS010000242.1:0-2811 GCA_036265085.1 Acetobacteraceae bacterium
TCCGCGTCGATCGCCACGACCTCCCCGAGATCGGCAACAGCGCGTTCCAGCCGGTGCCGTGCATGCATTGCGAGCAGGCGCCGTGCGAGGTGGTCTGTCCGGTCGGCGCGACGGTGCACGACAGCGAGGGGCTCAACCTGCAGGTCTACAACCGCTGCGTCGGCACGCGCTTCTGTTCCAACAACTGTCCGTACAAGGTGCGCCGCTTCAATTTCGGCGCGTGGACCGCCGATGAGCCGAGGCCGGCGATCTCGCGCAATCCGGACGTGACGGTGCGCAGCCGCGGCGTGATGGAGAAGTGTACGTTCTGCGTCCAGCGGATCGCGGCGGCGCGGATCGCGCACGATCGCGACGGTACGCCGGAGGAAGCGGTGACCGCGTGCCAGGCCGCGTGCCCCACGCAGGTGTTCACGTTTGGCAACATCAACGATGCCGGGGCGGAGGTGACGAAGCGCAAGGCCAGCCCGCTCGATTACGCGCTGCTCGCCGACCAGAACACGCATCCGCGGCTCACCTATGAAGGAAAAATCCGCAACCGCAATCCGGACATTTCCGCATGAGCGGGGCGGACATGGCGGCGCTCCCGGTGGTGGATCCGCGCGAGACGATCCGCTCGATGACGGATCGCGTCTGCGCTGTACCGCTGGACGGGCGTTCCTGGCGGTGGTGGTGGTTCGCGCTCGCGGTATCCGCGACGCTGCTCGCGCTCGGCGTCTGTGGCGCCGCGTGGTCATTCTACGTGGGCATCGTCGCGTGGGGCAACGACTGGCCCGTGATGTGGGGATTTCCCATCCTGGCCTATGTCTGGTGGATCGCCATTGCGTCCGGCGGGACCTTCGTCTCCGCGTTCTTCTTTCTCGTGCGCGTGGAGTGGCGCACCTCCATCAACCGGCTGGCCGAGACGATGACGCTGTGCGCGGCCGCCTGCGCGGGGGTTTATCCGATCCTGCATCTCGGCCGGCCGTATTTCGCGTATTGGCTGTTCCCATATCCGAACAGCATGACGCTGTGGCCGCAGTGGAAGTCGCCGCTGCTGTGGGATTTCATGGCGCTGTTCACCTATATCGTGGCGTCGATCCTGTTCTGGTATCTCGGACTGATGCCCGACCTCGCGACGATGCGCGATCGGGCGCGCTCGCGGTCCGCGCAGGTGCTGTATGGGTTCTTCGCGATGGGGTTTCGCGGCAGCGGGACTCAATGGCGACATCTGAAGGCGACGTACGGGGTGTTCGCCGCGATCATGGCGCCGCTCGTCGTCTCCGTGCATTCGGTCGTCGGGCTAGATTTCGCGGCGGCGGCGACGCCGGGCTGGCATTCGACGGAATATCCGCCGTTCTTCGTGTTCGGCGCGTTGTGGTCGGGTCTGGCGACGGTGATGCTGCTGGTGCTCGGCCTGCGGCGAACGCTCGGTCTGGCGACGCTGATCACGGAGCGGCACATCCAGGTGCTCGCGAAACTGCTACTGACGAGCAGCCTGCTGATGTCCTACGCCTACATCATGGACGCGTTCGAGCCGTTCTACAGCGGCGACGCGGCCGAGCGCCTGCAATTCCTCAACCGCATCGGCGGCGACTACGCTTTCGTCTACTGGGGCATGATTTTCTGCACCTGCGTCTTTCCGCTCGTTCTGTGTTTCCGCCTTGCCCGCCGGAGTCATTTGCTGCTGGCGCTGGTGAGCGTCGGCTCGATCGTCGGGATGTGGCTCGAGCGTTTCGACATCGTCGCGATGAGCCTGCTGCGGACGAATCTGCCGTCCGCCTGGGGCCACTATGCGCCGACGGTCTGGGACTGGACGATCTTTTGCGGCACGCTCGGGCTGTTCGCGACCGCATTGCTGCTTGCGCTGCGGGTCGTTCCGATGGTCTCAATGTACGAAATGCGCGAGTTGCTGGCCGAGCGGGGCCGGAGATGATGCTCGCCCTGTTCCGCGACGAGGCGAATCTCGCGGAGGCGCTCCGGCATTTGCGGGCTGCCCGCATCGGGCCTCTGGAGACCTACACGCCGGCACCGCTCAGGGACGAGGCGCTGACGTCGCCGATCCCGGTCATCATCCTCGCCGCGGGGCTTATTGGCGCGACTGCGAGCCTTGCTTTGCAGACCTACTCGTACACGGTCGCCTATCCGTTCCCGATCGGCGGGCGGCCACAATTCGCGTGGCCCTCGTTCCTGCCGACGGTGTTCGAGAACGCGGTCCTGGTCGCGATCGCCGCGGGCTTCGCCGCGTTCATGCTGATCAACCGGATGCCGCGCCTTTACGAGCCGATCGACGAGGCGGATGTGACACGCGAAGTGAGCCGTGATGGATGGGTCGTCGCGATTCGCAGCGGGGATAACGCGGTGCTGGATCACGCACGTCGGATCCTGCACGGCGTTGGTGTCGAGCGGATCGAGGAGGTGGCGGGATGAAACGCGCCGCGTTTTGGCTCGCGGCTCTCACGCTGTTGGCGGGCTGCGACGACATGATCCATCAGGCCAAGAAGAACGCGTATGCGGAGGCGAAGGTCGGGCCGGGGAAGATCCCGGACGGCATCGTCGATTACGGCTCAGCGCCGGTCGTGCCGCCACCGGTTACGATGGCACTGCTGCTTCGCGGGCAGGAACGGTATCGCATCTACTGCACGCCGTGCCATTCGGAACTGGGCGACGGGAACGGAATGGTGGTGCAGCGCGGATTTTCCGCGCCGCCATCGTATCACATCGCGAGGCTGCGCGAGGCGCCCGTGGAGCATTTCTATGACGTGATCACCCATGGCTATGGGGCGATGTATTCGTTTGCTTATCGTGTTCAGCCTGCCGACCGCTGGGCGATTG
>DATAPS010000243.1:0-8083 GCA_036265085.1 Acetobacteraceae bacterium
CTGCAGGCGTCTCGCCTTAATCACGCCTGCCGGCCGATCTGCGATGCATCAACGATCTCGATCACACAGAGAGGTTGCCGCGCATCGCCGCGTCGCGCCTAGCTAGCGTGGACGGTGGGAGAGGATCCCTTGCGACCCAAGACCGGGGCTTGACACTGCCTGCAGGTCGGCGGCATGTGCCACATGAACGTTCACATGAACGTTCATTTCTGAGGGTTTGTCCCCCGCCAGCGGTGGGAGTCAGTGTGCTGTGACCATGGCCGAGGTGGCGAGGCGGACAGGGGTGTCGGTGCAGACCGTCTCCGCTGTTGTGAACGGCAAGCCCGGAATTTCCGAGCCGACCCGCGTCCGTATTCGCCAGGTCATCGAAGAGCTCGATTACCAGCCGAATCATGCGGCCCGGTTGCTCCGCAACCGCCAGAGCGTGACGATCGGCGTGATCATTTCGAGCATCACCAACCCCTTCTTCCCGGGCATCGTACAGGGCATCGAGACGGTGGCGCGGGAGCACGGCTACATCGTCATTCTCTGCAATGACGACGCCGATCCGTCGAAGCGGCTGGCCTATCTTGAGGCACTCCGACAGCAGCAGGTCGCCGGCATCATCGCGGCCTACGGCACGCCCGCGCCGGAAACCGATGCGTCATTACGGAATTGCCTCGCGCGGGGTATCCCGGTGGTGCTCGTCAGCGGCCATCGGCTCGACGACCGCGCCGTGACGATCCACGTCGACAACCGGCAGGGGATGGCGAGCGCCGTTGCCTATCTGATCGCCCTCGGGCATCGCCGGATCGCGATGATTTCGCCGCCCGACCGGACGGCGCCGCAGCGCGATAGGCTGGCCGGCTTCATCGACGCGCACACCAACGCGGGGCTCGCGCACGATCCCGCGCTCGTTCTGCCCGGCGGCTTCGGGGTAGAGGACGGGGAGCGCGCGGCGGAGCGGCTGGTGCACGGCAGCGCCGACGCAACCGCCATCGTTGCCGCGAACGATCTGGTCGCGATCGGCGCGATCGCCGCGCTCAAGCGTCTCGGCCGACGCGTGCCGCACGACATCGCCGTCGTCGGATACGACGACATTCCGATGTCGTCGCTCTACGACCCGCCGCTGACGACGGTCGCACAGCCGCTCGCGCAACTCGGCGCTGCCGCCATGCGGGCGATCCTGGAACGCGCTGCGGACCGGACGTTGCCCGGCGGGATGATGCATTTCGGCACGAGGCTCGTCGTCCGCGGCTCGACCGCTCCTCCCGCGACGCGAACGGACCGACCCCGATCATGGACCGGTCGGGGGGCCGCGCCTTGACGTAGGCTCACGACAAAAAGCGGGAGGAAACAATGAACGACATGACGAGGTTGACGAGACGCCGCGCTCTGCAAGGCGCGGCCAGCGCCCTTGCGGTGGTGCGGCGGGCGCGGGCACAATCGAGCTACAAGGGCGAGCTGGTGATCGTCGGCCAGACACAGACGCTCGACCGCGCGACCCCCGGCCTGCTGAAGGCATTCAGCGATGCGCGCCCTGGACTGAGCATCCGGCAGGTGCTCTATCCCAGCGACAAATTCGTTGCCCTGTTCACCGCGGGTCAGGCGGCCGGTGAGCAGGCCGACATGCTGCTGCTCAACGGTCAGGACCTGCGCCGCTACGCCGTGAACGGCACGCTGCGGCCGCTCGACGAGCTGCGGTATCTCGACCGCTTTATCCCCCAGGCGCTGCAAACATGCCGTCTCAACGGCAAGACGTGGGGATTGCCGGTTAGCTCGATCGGCGGGTTCCCCCTGTTCGTCAACCGCGCGTTGCTCGAGCGCGTGAAGATGCCCGAGCCGAAGACGTATGACGACATCAAGGCGATCAGTCAGGCGCTCAGCGCCGAGGGCCTGCGCGCGTTCACGCACGCTGGCAAGAACATCTATCTGTGGCCGGTCTGGTTCTTCACCGCCTACGCCCAGGTCAGCAACAACAAGTCGATCGAGCGCTCGCAGGAGATGCTGCTGGGACATGCAAAGTTCACCGATCCCGACGTGGTTCGCGCGCTCGACCTGGTGTTCCGCTTTGCGCGGGACCGTGTAATCCCGACCGCCGTGCTGAGCCTGGACAACAACGGTGCGATCAGCGATTTCATGGGCGCCAAAGCCGCATTCATGATGTTCAGCGATGCGCTGTCGCACCAGATCTTCTTGGAAAAGCCGCCGGGCGTCGATCTCGACATCATGTTGATGCCAGCGCTCTACGACGGAGCCGGCCGATCGCAATTCCCCGGCGGTCCGCGGCTGGTGCTCGGCATTCCCCAGAAAGTCGCGCCGGAGCGGCTCGGCGTCGTGCGCGAACTGGCCGATTACCTGACCGCGGACGCGCAGAATGACCAGATCGTCAAGCTGAACGGCGGCACGGTGCCGTGCAACCGCAATGTCGCGCCGAGCGACGAACCGTTCGTCCAAAAGGAGCGCAATTTCGAGCCCCAGCTCAGCACCTATCTGGACTGGTACTGGCCGCCGGAGATCACCCGCGTGTTCCAGGAAGGCATCCAGGCGGGGATCGCGGGCAAGGCGAAGCCCGAAGAGGTGGCGCAGAACGCACAGACGACGCTCGATCGGCTGGTGCGCGACGGCTACAGCTTCTCGCTTTGACAGCGGGGACGTGGCGGCCAAAGGCGCGACGACGGGGCGCCGGGATCGAGCCCTATCTGTGGATACTGCCGGCGCTCGCCGTATTCTTCGTGTTCGCGCAATTGCCGCTGCTGGTCGAACTCGTGCTGAGCCTGCAGGCAACCAACGGGATCGGGGCGGCCCGGTTCGTCTGGCTACGAAACTATTTTGACCTGGTCGCGGACAGTGCTTTCTGGGCGGCGATCCAGAACAACGTGATCTACGCGGTGGTCACCGTCACGGTGAAGCTCGCGCTCGCACTGGGCCTCGCGCTTTTGTTGAACGCGGCGTTCATTGGTCGGACGGTACTGCGCACCGTGTTCTTCCTGCCGGTGGTGCTGTCGTTCGTCGCAGTCGGCACGATCTGGACACTGATTTTCAATTTCGACGCTGGCATCCTCAATCAGATCCTGCGACGGATCGGCTTCGGGTGGCTCGCCCAAGACTGGTTGGGGGATGTCGATCTTGCGTTCCCCGCGGTGATGACGGTCGACGTGTGGAAATGGTTCGGCTTCCACATGGTGATCTTCCTCGCCGGCCTGCAATCGGTGCCGCGCGAGCTACGAAGCGGCCGCGGTGGATGGCGCCGGGGCCTGGCGGCGCTTTCGGCATGTCACGATGCCGCTGCTGCTCCCCTTCACCGGGATTAACGTCACCATCGCCACGCTCGGCGCGTTCGGAGTGTTCGATCTCGTCTATGTCATGACCCAGGGCGGACCGGTGAAATCAACCGACGTGGCGATGATCGAGGTCTATCTCCAAGCCTTCCAGTTCAATCAAATCGGGTACGCCGCCGCCCAGTCGGTCGCGGTTCTCGCCATCACGGCGGGCATCTCCGCGTTGATGCTGCGGGTGATGAACCGGATTGACGTGACGTGACTGCGGTCGCCTTCGGCCGACCGCACGCCGGCGCGCGTGCGCTTAGCTACACGGTGCTGCTGCTCGCCGCACTCGTGATCCTCTATCCGTTGTGGATACTGACGATCGACTCGGTGAAGTCGGGCGCCGAGTTCACCCTCAACCCGCTCGGCCTGCCGCGTGCCTTCGCGTTCGGCAATTACGCCTCCGCGTGGCGTGCGGCGCGCATCGGGCCGCTGACGGTGAACAGCGCGATCGTCGCCGCCAGCACAGTGACACTTACGTTAGCCCTGGCGAGTACGGCCGCGTACGGTTTCAGCGCGTTCCGCTTCGCCGGCCGGACGTCATTCTTTCTCGCGATGGTCGCGATGGTGACGATCCCGGTCCAGATCTACATCATCCCGCTCTACGTCATCATCGTCCGGCTCGGTATCAACAACACCTATCTCGCGCTCATCCTGCCCTACACCGCGGGGAGCCTACCTCTGGCGATGCTGTTGTTGCGCAGCGGGTTCGACGGCATCCCACAGGAGCTGCAGGACGCCGCGCGGATCGACGGTTGCACGCGCTTCGCGGCGTTCCTGCGCATCGTGTTGCCGCTGTCGCGGCCGGTATTGTCGGCCGTGGCGATCTTCACCTTCGTGCACGCGTGGAACGAGTTCTTCCTCGCCCTTGTGTTCATCCAGAATCCCGCACTGCAAACCCTGCCGCTCGGGTTGCAGACCTTCTTCCTCAACGAATTCCAGATCGAGTTTCCGCGTCTGTTCGCGACCCTCATCCTTTCGATCGCGCCCATCGCCGCCGTCTACATCGTGCTGCAACGTCAGTTCATCTCCGGCCTGACCAGCGGCGCCGTGAAGGGATAATCCGCGCATGTCCACGCCCCCCGATGATACACCGCCGCTGCGTATGGCCTATGTCGGCTGCGGCTTCGTCGCCCAGCACATCCATCTGCCGAACATCGCCGCGCTCGCCGGCGCGCGACTGGTGGCACTCGCCGAGAAGCGGCCGCGCCTCGGCCGCTTGGTTGCTGACAATTTCGCGATCCCTCGTCTCTACGGCGATCACCGGGCACTGATCGACGACCCTGAGGTCGAGGCGGTCGGCGTGTCCGCGGACTACGCAATCCAGGGCGAGATCGCGGCGGATCTGTTGGCGGCCGGCAAGCACGTGTTCATGGAGAAGCCGATGGCGATCTCGCTCGCGCAGGCGGATCGCGTCATCGCCGCGGCGAGGCACGGTGGTGCCCGGCTGATGGTCGGCTATATGAAGCGCTTCGATCCGGCCAACCGGCTGGCGCGGGCGCAGATCGACGCGTGGCAGGCGAGCGGCGACATGGGGCGCGTAATGTTCGCGCGCAACCATGGTTTCTGCGGCGACTGGACGGCCGGCATCGACCGGCGCGCGATCATCGGTACCGACGAGCCGCTGCCGCCGGTGTCGCGCGACGCGATGATGCCGGCATGGCTGCCGCCCGAGAATCGGAACGGTTACGTCGCGTATATTCAACAATATACTCACAATCTGAACCTGCTGCGTTTCCTGCTCGGCGGTGATCACGCCGACCGCGTGGCGGTGCGCGCCGTGGACCTCGACGCTGACGGCATGACCGGGCTCGTGACGTTGCAGATCGGCGGCGTCCGCGCCGTCGTAGAGAGCGGCCGGGTCGCGTTCCACGGGTGGGAGGAGCACACGCAGGTGTATTTCGAGCGCGGCTGGGTTCACGCGTTCTCGCCGCTGCTGTTCGCCCGTCCCGGCCAGCCGCGGATCGAGATCTACACCGGCGGCGACGGGCCGGAATACCGCTACCCGGTCGTCCAGCCGATCACGGCGTGGCATTACCGCGAAGAGATGGTGCACTTCATCGACGCGGTGCGTAGCGGCGCGCCGTTCATCTCGGACGGAGAGGACACGCGGCTCGATGTCTGGCTCTACGAGGAAATCTACCGCCGCCATATCGGCCTGGCGTGACAGCGAAACAAAAGGGAGAGTGTGATGAAGACCTGCTTCAACACCGTGACCGTCGGCCTCGACAAGCCGCTCGAGCCGATCATTGAGCAGTGCGGGGCGGTCGGTTACGCAGGCATCGAGATCGATCTGCGTCAACTTCAACCGTGCCTCGAGCGGATCAGCATCGCCGAAATCCGCCGCCGTCTCGCCGACGCGCGCCTCGAGGTCGCCTCGGTTATGGCGTTCAACCTCGATCCGTACGCCGGTCCTGCTCCGGGTCTCGAACGCTTGCGTCTCGGCGCGCGCTACGCGGCCGAGTTGGGTGCTCCGATCCTGCTCACCTATTGCAAAGAGATGGTGCTGGAGGGCGAAACGTTGGACGTGTGTCGGGCGCGCGCGGTCGAGCGTGTCGCAATGTTCGCCGATGCGGCCGCGCCTGTGGCGATCGCACTGGAGCCGATCGGGCGGACGACCGTGATGGGCACACCGCAAGCCGCGCTCGACATCGCCGCGCGCGTGGGGCGCGCGAATGTTGGGATCATGATGGACACATTCCATTATCACCGATCCGGCGTGACACTGGCCGACGTGGCCAAGATTCCCCGGGAGAAGCTGTTGATCGTCCACGTCAACGACTCCGAGGATCGGCCGCGCGAGGAGCTGCGGGACGCGCACCGGCTGCACCTCGGTCTCGGCATCCTGCCGCTGGTGGAGACGCTTCGGCTCCTGCACCAGATGGGCTATGATGGGTTTCTCTCCGTCGAGTTGTTCCGTCAGGATTATTGGAACCAGGATGTCGCGCAAGTCGTGCGCGACAGCAAGGCAGCGTTCGACGCCACCCTGGCGCTGGCCGCCGAATCGATGGAGCAGCCGGCGTGAAGACCTCCTTCTACACCTCGCTGTTCGGCGACCGGACACTCCGTGAGGTCGCCGACTTTGCGGCGAGCGCCGGCTACGATGCGATCGAAGTCGACTTTCGGCGCCACGCCCAGGATCCTGCGCGCTTGGACGCGGTGGCGGAGGCGGTACGAGCGCGCGGGATCGAGCTCTGTGCCGTCACAGTGTTCGGCAATCAGCTCGATCCGGATCAGACAGCTCGCGATACCCTGCGGGCGTCGACACGCGCTATCGTGGACGGTGCCAAGGCGCTGGGCATACCGGCGGTGGTGTTGTTTCCCGGCCGCAATGCGACCCGACCCGAAGCCGAGGACTACGCCGACATCGCGGCATATCTGATGGAACTCGCGGAAGCCGGTGGTGGCACACGGATCCTGATGGAAAATTGGCCAGGCGCCACGAAGAACTACGTCGCGACAACGCCCGCCGGGTGGGACCGCCTGTTCGCTCTCGTGACGCGTCCTGAGGTGGGGTTGGAGTTCGACCCGTCGCATCTGATCTGGCAAGGCATCGATCCAGCGGCAGCGTTCGCAAGTTATGTCGGGCGGGTCGGAATGCTGCACGCGAAGGACACGGAAATTCGTACCGCCGACTTGCAACGACAGGGATATCTCGGGACCGGTTGGTGGAGCTATCGGCTTCCCGGTCGCGGCCAGCTGAATTGGGGGCAGTTTCTGTCCGGAGTGGCGGCGACGGGTTTCGACGGCGTGATCAGCGTCGAGCATGAAGACAGCGACTTCGGCTGGCGAGAAGGACCGCTCGAGCGGCGGCGTGAGGGACTGGAGATCGCGCTGCGTGCGATCAAGTCGGGATGGCCGAACCCGTAGCGATCGCCTCCAGAAATGCCAAGATCTTTGCGTCTCGGCGGCCGGTGAGGGCACCGCAACAGCCGCTATCTCGCGGATGTCTTCGACAAGCTTTTTGGCGGGTCGGTGATATTTTCTTCCTTGCACGGCTGCCCGCGTGGCCAAGAGCAGGCACGGGGATGCACGCCTGTCACGCTGCCTAGACTCGCGTAACGATGACGCACGTACTGCCTTCGAGACTGGGAATCCTCTCGGCCTTCGCGAACTTCAACATTTCGAGGCTCAATCCCGCACCCCACATGGCCCCTGTCTACACTTCAGACCCCGCGTTGCCGCGACGCCCGCAAGACTCGGTCCCGGCCTGCCCGCTACGGCTTTTGCCAGATGAGACTTTCACTCATGGGCAATCGTTACATCTCGGCCGGAAGTAACGGAAGTGCCTCCTGGTACGCATGAGACCGTCCGAAACCTGGGGGGAGAACAAAACCGGTGCGCAGCTCCGACCGGGTAATCCAGCTCTCCCTTCGTCCTACCCTCCAGGATTTCCGCGATGACGACCCGCCAGCTCCCCAGGCTTCGCACGATCTCGAACCGCCCGACCCCCCAGGTTTCGGACGGTATCTAGGATCGCTTACGCGATCGTTGTACGTCGTTCGGCTGTCCCGGGTCCTGCTCGGACGCCCTGGCCGCGCCGGCGAAACTCGATGATTTCGGCGACGATCGAGAGCGCGATCTCCTCTGGCGTGACCGCCCCGATGTCGAGGCCTGCGGGCGCATGCAGCCGGGCGAGCCGATCGGCCGGCACGCCGGCGCTTCCCAAGGCTTCACGCAGGGCGGCTGCCTTGCGCCGCGAGCCGACGAAGGCAACGTAGCCATCGACGACGGCAAGCACGGCCCGCAGCGCCGCCTCGTCGTCGCGACCCTGGGTC
>DATAPS010000244.1:0-4360 GCA_036265085.1 Acetobacteraceae bacterium
CCGAGGTGTTCGAGCATATCGAAGCATTGACTGCTCGGATTGACTCCGTGGAGGCGCGCATCGTCGCGTGGCACAAGAGCTCCGAAGCCAGCCGACGGCTCGCCTCGGCGCCGGGAGTGGGGCCGATCACAGCGAGTGCTATCGTCGCCAGCATTGGAGACGGACGACAATTCCAGTCGGCACGACACTTCGCAGCCTGGCTCGGTCTGACGCCGAGGGTTCACGCGAGCCGCGGCACGGAACACGTCCCCCCGGGAAGCGCCGGCCCTCGGAGCGAAAATTGATGATCGGCGCTCCATTCGGACGGGCCGGCGGGAAGCCCCAGCGGAGCTGAGTGAACTCGGCGCCGTCCTCGGTCTGCCGGATGACGGGCGCGGTATCCGTCGGCCAGATGTCCTCACGCGGCTCAAGGTTGGGCGCCGCGACTGGGAACCGCACAGGAATGCGTGTCTGGCTGAACGCCTCCAGGTAGGCGCTATATGGAATGTGGTTGCCGTAGTCGTTGCACATGGTCGGCTACCCTTCGGCTGGCATACGACGCAACCCGCCCTGTCGGCGGCCAGGCGACTGCCTACCTTCCGCCGGGTGCGTGAAACCGCGAATTGGCGAGGGCGTGACGCCCTTTTGCACCTGATGTCGACGCAGGAGATGGACCGGCGGACGGCCTTGGCCCAAGCAGCGCGCCGAACAGCCCCCTATCCGATGCTGTGGCCCTTAAGCGGCGGCTTCTTCATCACGACGAACGCTGCTTGCTCCAGGTGCTTCACCAAATGCTTGGCGGTGATCTTCGCCATCATCTCGTTGCCCTTGTCGAACCGGCGGCGGCCGTCGAAACGGAGTGCGAAGGCGAGCGCGTCCGCGATCTCGTCGGGTGTCGCGGGGCGGAGAGGCGAAGGTTCGTCGGGCATGGCCCGGGATGACCACGCGAACGAACAAAGAACAAGGCTTGACGGTCGATCCGGCGATCCGCCGCGCTTTGCGATGGTCAGCCGGTCAGAGAAGGACCGCTCTCAGTGCGTCCTGCGCTATGCCCGACGGGATGGCCGGGAACAGAATTGGAGTAAGGCTTGACAGCGCGAGCGCGCCCCCAGCGATCACGACGGAAGCGCCACGCTCTCGCGGCTGTCACCGAGTGCCGGCAGCTGTCGTGCCGACGGGCGCGGTCCCCGACATTTTTCGTTCCAGTGATGTGGGCGAGGTGACCGGGTTATTGCCCCTGATATGTGGGCCGAAGCCGTTTGCAGTGTGCGGAGCGTTGGTTGAGGCCTGATTGAGGCGGCGGCTTCGCCTATCGCTCGTCACCGCGGCTCAGGCCCGATGAGCGCGAGCCGTCGCATGCGTCCACGCGCCGCCAACTCGGCCCCTTCTCGATCGCACACGCGACCGGGGCCTTGCCGCACGGCCGGCAGCGAAGCCGGATGACCATGTTCCCCATGAGCGTGCGCTCTCCGTGCGTGCGGGCGAGGTCGCCGATCTTGTAGATGCGCTCGCCGCCGCACTCCGCGTTGCCGCAATCGACCGCGAGCCGATCCGCGAATTCGTCGAGCCGGGTGTTCAGGATGGCGTTGCGCGCCGCGCTCGCTTGCGTTCTGGGCCATGCGCGGATGGTGGTCGAGAACGAACAAAGAACGAGGCTTGACGGCAATTCAGGGCGGCCGCAACGCGATCGCGTCCTTGCGTTCCGCCGCCCGTAATGGGCACGGCACATGATCTCCGTAGCCCCCCGCGATCTGAACCGACTTAGGGGTTCCGAAGCGTAGCCACGTGCGTCTGGTTTGATCGGCGACCGGCGCGAGCATCGACTAGACGCGGCCGGTGTCTCGGCGCCTAGCTGGCCGCTACGGGTTGGCAGCGCGCCGACGAGAGGCAGCTAACCCGTTGACAGAATGGTGGGCGCGACAGGGATTGAACCTGTGACCCCCACCGTGTCAAGGTGGTGCTCTCCCGCTGAGCTACGCGCCCGCTGCGTCGGTCCGCCACGTCCTACGAATTCGCGGCCGGTCGCGCAAGAGCTTGCGGCGCTGATGATGGCCCAGTGACAGCGCGGCTCCGTCCCGCTTCTATATGCGAATGGACTTGCCGTTCCCCATCGACGACGCCGGACTGGCGCGTTTCGCACTTCCCGCCGTCGTCGTTCACGCGCCCGAGGTGCAGACCGCGCCGCTCGTGTTCGCCTCGCCGCATTCGGGCCGCGACTACTCCGCCGATTTCGTCGCCGCCGCGCGTCTCGACGCGCTCAGCCTCCGGCGGAGCGAGGACAGCTTCGTCGACGAGTTGTTCGCCGACGCGCCCACCCACGGCATTCCCCTCCTGGCGGCAACCTTCCCGCGCGCGTTCTGCGATCCCAATCGCGAACCGTGGGAACTCGACCCGGCGATGTTCGAGGAGCAACTGCCGCCTTGGGTCAACACGACGAGCGCGCGAGTCGGCGCCGGGCTCGGGACGATCGCGCGGGTGGTGGGCTCGGGCGAGACCATCTACCGAGGCAAGCTGCGCTTCGCCGACGCGGAGGCGCGGATCCGCACCTTCTGGCAGCCGTTCCATGACAGCTTGCAGGAGACGATCGCGACGACGCGGGCACGATTCGGAGCCTGTGTGCTCATCGACTGTCACTCGATGCCGGGCAGCAGCATGGCGCCCAGGCCCCCGGCCGATTTCGTGATCGGCGACGCCCACGGGACCGCGTGCGGGCCACGGGTCACGCGGCACATCGAGCGGGTGCTGACTGGCATGGGGTATTCCGTCCGGCGGAACGACCCTTATGCCGGCGGCTATATCACGCGGCACTATGGTCGGCCCCGCGAGGGCGTGCACGTGCTTCAGCTCGAACTCAACCGCGGCCTCTACATGGACGAGACACGGATCGAGCGGCTCGGGCGCTTCGCCCGCGTCCGCCGGGACATGTCGTCGCTCATTGAGGCGTTGGCGCGCGGTACGGACGCGCTGGGCTTGGCTTGAGACACACGAAGCAAAAAAGTGGCGGCGCCTTGCAGCGCCGCCAAGTTTAGGGAGGAAACGTCCAAGAAACAGCAGGGCCGAAGCCTTGCTGCGCTGCACAACATAGTGGTGGTAGCGCTCCCAAGCAAGCCACTTTCGGGCGGCTCCAATCACAAGCGGGTTGATTACCGTGCATTAACGCAAGCCGGCGAAAATGCCGCGGCATGTCCGGACCCGCCCTTCCGCTCGCCCATGGCCGACAGCTCGCGCTCGCCGCGATGCTCTTAACGCTATTCCTGTGCGCCCCAGCGGCTGCGGATCTTCCGCCGGCAACCGCCGCTTCCCCCGCACCGCGCGCGACGTTCTTTCTCATGCCGTTCTCGGCAGCCACCAATCCCCTGTTTGCACCCCGGCATCCCGTACTGTCGTCGCCATCCTCCGCCGTCCCGCGGCGCTTCGTTGCTGCCGGAGCGGAGAGTCCCGGGGATCAATGCCTTGCCGCCGTGCAGACGAGCGAGCGCGCTCAGGGTATCCCGGCCGGCCTGCTGGCCGCAATCTCTCGCGTCGAGAGCGGGCGCTCGGACGGGCACGGAGCCGTCACGCCATGGCCGTGGTCGATCAACGTCGAGGGAGCCGACCGCGTCTTCGACAGCAAGGCGGATGCGGTCACGGCGGTGCAGGACCTGCTCGCCCGCGGCGTCCGCTCGATCGATGTCGGCTGCCTCCAGGTCAACCTGATGTATCACCCGTCCGCCTTCGCCTCGATCGAGGACGGCTTCGATCCCATACGGAACGCCGCCTACGCTGCCCGCTTCCTGCGCGAGCTCTACGACCAGTCCGGCAACTGGGACCGTGCCACCGTTCTCTATCACTCGGCGACGCCGGGGCTGGGCGAGCCCTATCAGCGCAAGGTGGCAGCGGTGTGGGCGGACGCCGGACGGGGTAGCTCAAGCGGGACTCGCGCTCCCGCTGCCGCAGCTTTGATCGCGAGCGCCGCGCCTCTGGGCATCGCCGACCCGACGGCGCACGCACCACTGACCATTCCACCGCGCGGGCAACGGGACCTCGCGGCCTACCGGGCCCACCCTGTTTCGATCGCGTCGAACTTGACGTTTCGGCAGACGCCCTAAAGTTCCGGCCCATAGGGGGCCGCCAACGATCGGAGCGGCCGTCTTTAACAGAGCCGCGAACGCAAGCGAGACCCGACACTTTTCCCTAGGCCGCGGCCGCGAGGTATTAGATATATGCCGATTGGGCTGCTGCGGCGGTGATTGGCCGCGCCCGCGATACAGGGGAGGTGGATTTTGTTACACGTCGAAAGCTTGCGTTGCAACCGGCTTCGTACGGGTGAGCCGGCCCGGTGACCGAGTTCCGACGAATACGCCGCGGCGGTTTGGTCCGGACGGTCGTCGCGACGACCGTC